>CADCQH010000077.1 GCA_902803605.1 uncultured Bacteroidales bacterium
AATTCCAACTGATGCCTGACCGTACTGATGTAACCTTCCAATTAGCCGAAAAGACAAAGAAAACACATGGATATTGGTTCATTTGGGACAATGCTGGTGCTCAAGCCTTGAATGCCAATAACTTTTCCAATCGGAAAGGTTCTGGAAGTATTACCCCTGAAACATTTGACTACAGCGATGCTGCCACCAAACAGCAATGGATTATCCTAAGTGAGGACGAACTGGCAGAATATCAAGAAAAAGCCATTGCCACAGACATCCAAGACATTGAGACCAACAACAATAATATAAACAGCACAAATCATGTTGTGGGTATCTACACGACAAATGGCGTTGAGGTGAAAGAACTTCAAAAGGGCATCAACATCGTAAAATATAGTAGCGGACAAGTGACAAAAATCCTTGCTGAATAAGATGAAACATATACTTCTATCATGGATGGCATGCGCACTCCTGTGCATGCCATCTTTCGCAAAAAAGACTGTTGACCAATGGCCTGACGGCACCATCATCAGCGAATGGTTCCAACAAACCTCGCCCGTTGACATCCAAACATTGGGCAAGCCCTATCGTGTAACCGATTATGGGGTAATCAATGACGGGAAACTCCACACGAAAGAACTGCAAGCCCTTATTGATAAGGTGGCTGCTGGAGGCGGAGGTGTCATCATCATTCCAGAAGGCACCTATATGACCGGCGCCCTCTTCTTCAAGCAAGGAGTACATCTGCATCTTTACGATGGCGCAACTTTAATGGGGAGTAATGACCCCAGTGACTACCCTATCATGAAAACACGCATCGAGGGAGAAACCTGTCTCTACTATTCTGCCCTCATTAATGCTGATGGTCTGAATGGGTTCACCATTTCAGGGAAAGGTACAATAGATGGCAATGGCTACACGTTTTGGAAACATTTCTGGGAACGTAGAAGTTGGAACCCGCAATGTACCAACAAAGATGAACAGCGGCCAAGGCTGGTGTATGTGAGCAACTGCAAAAACGTGCAGATAGATGGTGTGAAACTACAAAATTCAGCATTCTGGACGACACATATATATAATAGTGAAAACGTCAAACTGCTACGCTTGCACATCTACTCTCCAGCCCAACCTGTGAAAGCACCCAGTACAGACGCCATCGATCTCGACGTAGTGAAAAATGTATTGGTAAAGAGTTGTTACATGAGCGTCAATGATGATGCTGTTGCCATCAAGGGGGGCAAAGGACCTTATGCCGACTATTGGCGAACCCCTTATGACGGCATAGACATCAACAAATTCCCTGAAATGATTGGTGATGGAGGCAACGAAAACATCATTATAGAAGATTGCGAATATGGTTTTTGTCATGGTTGCTTGACATTGGGCAGTGAATCTGTGTATGACCACAACATCATCTTGCGGCGTATCAAAGTGACGGAAGCAAACAATCTTCTTTGGTTAAAGATGAGACCAGACACACCACAACGATATGAATACGTTACAGTTGAAGACATAGAGGGGAATGGGAAAAATTTCTTGCTTGTGGCTCCTTGGACACAATTCTATGACTTAAAAGGACGAGAAAACATACCGATGTCATACAGCAGCCACATCACCATGCGCAATATCACTTTCGACTGCAATGTCTTTTTCAATGTCAAACAGCAAGAGGACCAATATCATCTTAGCAATTTCACATTCGAAAATCTGAACATCTCAGCCAAGAATGCCGATTTCCATCAAGAATATGTGGAAAATTTCAGGGTGAAGAACGTAAAAGCCGAAAAAAAACCGTAACTTTGCACCTGCCCAAATGTAGGGCGGTTCTTTACATTTAAACATATTTATATGGATTGGCTCATTGAACTATTCACAACAGGTGGTGGTGTGGCACATACTGTGATTTTGTACGCACTGGTCATCTCGTTTGGCGTATTTCTTGGCAATAAAATAAAGATTAAGGGCGTGACCTTAGGTGTGACCTGGATTCTATTTGTAGGCATTCTTGCTGGTGACCTGTTGATGCGCGGAGGAATTGAGGAAAACACTGCCGTCATTAATTTTGTCCAAGACTTTGGACTCATCTTGTTTGTGTTCAGCATCGGTTTGCAGGTTGGTCCCTCTTTCTTCACCTCGCTGAAACAAGGTGGTTTGAAAGCAAATGGTCTGGCTGCAGGCATCGTGCTACTGAACATTGTTGTAATGTTGGCCATTTATTACAGTTTACGAAATGTGATACCCGCTGTTGACAATCTGCCGATGATGGTGGGCACATTGTGTGGTGCTGTGACCAACACGCCAGGTCTTGGTGCTGCCAATGCCGCACTTGAACAGATCAATCAGATACATCCATTCAAGGATGGCGTACCTGTCATTGCCAATGGCTATGCTTGCGCCTACCCTCTTGCTGTCGTGGGCATCATCTGTAGCATCATCCTCATTCGTGTCATTTTCAAAGTGAACTATCAGAAAGAAGAGGAGCACTTCAACAAGCGCAACAACAAGGAGGCGGTCAAGCCTCATCTGATGACGGTCAAGGTATTCAATCCCGCTATTGCAGACAAAAGCATTTTGCAAGTCCGAGGCTTCATCGGACGTGATTTTGTATGTTCCCGTATGCTCCACAACGGACACGTAGTGGTTCCCAACAAAGAAACCTTGTTGAATGTTGATGACAAACTCTACATCGTTTGTGCAGAAGAGGATGCCGCAGCAATCGTAGCCTTCATCGGTCCTGAAGTGGAAGTGGAATGGGATGAACAGGATGTTCCAATGGCTTCCAGAAAGCATACTGTCACCAAGGATAACATCAATGGAAAGACCTTGGGAAGCCTTCACCCCAGCTCTATGTACGGTGTGAATGTTACCAGACTCTATCGTTCTGGTATCGAATTGTTTGCCAGTCCAAGTCTCATTCTCCAAGTAGGTGATATCCTGACAGTGGTGGGACCAGAAGACGCAGTTGACCGCTTTGCCAATAGGATTGGTGACAAAAAACAGCAATTGGACAAGCCTAACTTGCTGACCCTCTTCTTAGGCATATTGGTTGGAATCATCTTTGGGATGCTGCCTATCAGCATACCTGGAATGTCAATGCCTGTCAAGTTAGGTTTGGCTGGTGGTCCTCTGATCATCGCCATCCTGCTGGGTCGTTTCGGCTATAAACTCAAATTGGTGGCATATACCACCAACTCAGCTTCCTTGATGATCCGAGACATTGGTTTGGTGCTTTTCCTTGCCAGCGTCGGCATCAAGGCAGGTGGTAACTTTGTCGATACAGTCATGAATGGTGGAGTCCACTATGTCTGGATAGGTTTCCTCATCACCGTCATCCCATTAATTATCGCAGGTGTCTTTGCACGGATGAAATGGCAGATGAACTATTTCCTCTTGATGGGTACCATGAGTGGGGCCACAACAGATCCACCAGCATTGGCTTTCAGCACATCCAACGCAAACAATGGCATACCAACAGTTGGGTATTCTACGGTATATCCTTTGTCCATGTTCCTACGCATCATTACCGCACAAGTCATCATCTTACTCTTATGCAGCTAAATATTGACGACATACTCAATACCCTCTTGCAGTCAGCAGATTTACCTCTGTTGGCTGCATTTGCACTGGGCATCCTCGTGGCACTCAATCCGTGCCAGCTGGCAATCAGTATCTCTGCACTGGCCTATGAATACCGCAACGGCAAGAAACTTTTGGATGGTATCATATATGCTTTAGGTAGAGCACTCACCTACACCCTGTTAGGATGGGTGACCATGTGCCTGATTGGTGGCGGAAGTAATGTAGCAGGCTTACAGAATGTCCTGTCTATGGCAGAGGTGGTCGTTCCATACGTACTGATTGGCGTTGGACTCTACCTCATTTACCGAGCTTTTCGCCATCATCACCATCATGGGGATGACTGTCACAATAGCGGAAGAATCATCAAGCGCAATGGACCCCTTGGTTCGTTAGTGTTAGGCATCACCCTTGCTTTTGCTTTTTGCCCAGAAAGTGCCATTTTCTATTTTGGCATGATGATACCCCTAAGTTTGTCCAGCAATGTCGGGGCAATGGTTCCACTCGTCTTCGGTTTGGCTGCCAGTGTCCCCGTCATCATCATTGCATGGCTGATGCATAAAGCAGTCAACGGAGTAGCCAAACTGAGTCACGGATTTGAGCGGTTCCAACAATGGCTGAATGGCATCACTGGAGTCCTTTTCATTCTGATTGCCATCTTGCTTTTTATGGAAGATTGAACTATTATTTGGCAAATTAAGCAACTTTAAGAGAACAAAGTGCCGATAAATGATTATTTTGTACTAACTTCGCACTAAAATCATTTCAATCATCATCTGAGACATTCCACATGGGAGAAGAAGAAAGACAAAACGGACATGAAGAAATGACGGGAAAGAGTGCATCACAACTGATGCGCGAACTTCTTCGACTCATTTTTGTGCTGATTTGGAGATTTCTTGTTTGGCTCTTCAAAAAGATTCTGAAGGGTATCTTGTGGTGTATGCAGGCATTGGAAAATGGTTGGAAACGCTTGAATGAATGGTGGAATGACAACAACACCCAAGAGAAAGTCGCTAAGACGAAGGCTTGGATCAAGATGGCAGCCAAGACCTTTGGACATTGGTGTGTCATTGCAGGTAAAGCCACCATTCACGGCATTGTAGTTGGAGCCAAAGCCACATGGTATGGCCTTAAAGTAGCAGCAATTGCGACTGCCAAAGGCATCGTCATTGCCATCAAAGCAACTATTCAGGGAATCATCCATCTACGTCCAACCATCAAGAAGATTGGCCAACTCATCGTCAAAGGCGCCAAAGGCTTTGTGGCTTGGATGAAACGCTGTAAAAGAGGCCGAAAACTTGCAAGCATCAGAAGACGACGCAGATATGAAGCATTCCGTCGGAACGGTGGCATAAAAGGTTGGATGATTAACACGTCACACAACATGCGGAAGAACATCGAGATGTTCATGGAGGAAGATCAAGAGGAGGCAACGCCCGAAGCTGTGACGGAGGATGATATCATGGAAGAGGCCTTGGAAGAGGGAGCCAACGACGGCAAGAAGTCCATGAAGTTTGGCAAATCTTTCATCACTCATGCTAAGAATTTCATGGATGTGGAATGACATCCCACAAAACCTATAACACCCACAAAAACAACACTACATCGTGAAAAAGATTCTTTTTACCTTTATACTCCTCATGGCTGTGACCCTACAGGGTCATGCCGTGCTCAAGGAAAAGGACCTCGGGCATACCCTGCACGTTCTGCGTCTCGAACTGTATAACAAATGGACGAGGCAGAAAGAACGGATGAAGTTGATGGAAGAACGTCGCAAGACACAGCACGCCAGACTTATTGAAATGACCAAACGTTGTGAGACGACGAGCCTCATCCTCTACTCTCAGGGACAGGATTTCACGTTCGACATGGCGTATGCCTGTCAGGAGGCTACGTCATTGTATCAGGATTTTCAGAAAAGCACGATTCCTTTCGACCAAATCAAACAGAATATAGAATTCGAAATCACCAACTATGACAGCCTGATTTATTCCTTAAAACAGATTCCACCAGCCATCATCGATAAAGAAGGGGAGGCTGAAGAAGGGGAAACGGCATCGGAAAGCAAGGAAGAAGAGAAGGCGAAAGCCAACGATAACACTACGTTCATGTTGGATGCCCAAGGTATGCGAGACCGTGCCATGTGCATCGAGTATGCCAAAACATTGCGTGAAAATATGATCGTTATTCTAAGAAGGATTGAGAGAGACAACAAGCATTACACAGACCTTTTCCTTCGCATCGATCGGCTGAACAACTTTGCACAAAAGAAATATACGGAATTACAACAAAGTATCTTCATCAACCCAGGCACCAGTTACCCCCAGATCCTTGCAGCCATTCCCCGTCAATGGGAACGAATGAATGAAGATTTCGCTACCAAGTATAAGCCTTTGGAAGAAAAGCGCAACGGCCATTTTCAAGAATACAAATCAGAATGGAGAGGTGGCATCGTCATGTTTGCCAGCATCTTCATGCTGGTCTATATTATGGGCGGAGTCATTCTGAGCAATATTATTCTCCGTTGGTTAGTGCCCAAAAGGTTCCGCTCTGAAAATTTCAAACGGAAGCGTGGCACCCTCATCATTGCTCTCGCTGTATTCATCTTTGCCATTGCCGTGATGATTGTCCGCACCCTCTTCCACCACAACTTGATGCTGATGGCAACGAGTCTCATGATTGAGATGGCATGGTTGATAGAAGCTATTTATATCTCACTGATTATCCGTTTAAAGGCTGAAGAGATCAAAGAAGGTGCTCAAGCCTATGCACCTTTCATTTGGCTGTCAATGGTTGTCATTTGTTTCCGAATCATACTGATTCCTAACACTTTGGTCAACATCATCTTCCCTCCTCTCCTGCTGTTCTTCACCATCGGTCAAGCCATCATGTTGAAGAAGAGCTGGAGGGTCATTCCGACCAGCGATGCCATCTACTGCTCCATATCGCTTGTTGCCATGCTAACATCATGTGTGCTATCATGGATAGGCTTCACATTGATGGGTGTGCAGATTATTGTCTGGTGGACTTTCCAACTGGCCGCTATCGCCACCATCACATGCTGCTACGATTTGATGGAGATGTATGAAAACAGTTACCTCTGCCAACGCATCAAGAAGGCCTATGGAGATACAGTTAAAGAAGACGACATCCGATTCAGGATGAAACGGGGTGACTTCATCGACCAGACCTGGGTTTACGATTTCGTCAATCGTGCTTTCATCCCTGTATGTGCTGTCTTTTCCATCATGTACTGCATCTACATGGCAGCCAAAATCTTTGACTTACGGCAATTGTGTGTCACATGGTTCATGCACGATATCCATGTCGAAAGGCTGTTCACAGCATCAGCCTTCAAGATTTTCGTAGTTGTGGCATTGTTCTTCGTCTTCAAATACATCAACTACATCGTCCGTTCTTCATGGTTCCGCTATCGCAGGAAAACCAAGAACAAGGATTTCAATGCCACCCTTGCCAAAAACATCATTGGCTTGCTCATCTGGGGTATCTACATCATCGCTGTATTCCTGATGCTCCATGTACCAGGAACGGGCATCGCCATCGTGACGGGTGGTTTGTCAACAGGTATGGGTTTTGCATCGAAGAGCCTGCTGGAGAATTTCTTCTACGGCATATCGCTCATGTCAGGCCGTGTACGAGTGGGCGACTACATCGAATGTGACGGCATGATAGGAAAAGTGGAGAGCATCACCTATCAAAGCACACAAATCACCACGTTGGACGGCAGTGTGGTTGCCATTCTCAACTCAGACCTGTTCAGCAAAAACTTCAAGAACCTGACACGCAATCACCAATACGAACGCTTGACTATCCCATTCGGTGTATCCTACGGCACCAATGTGGAAGAAGTAAGACGTCTGATTATCGAAGGTATCAAAAGTCTCTGCAAAAAGACACCTGACGGCAGAGACATCGTCAATCCCAAGCACCCTGTCCTCGTCGCTTTTTCAGACTTTGGATCCAGCAGTGTGGATTTGTTACTTGTAGTATGGGTACTCGTTGACCAAAGGATTTCATTTACGGCTCAAGCCAAAGAAAAAATCTATCAAGTGCTCAACGAAAACAACATCGAGATTCCGTTCCCGCAACAAGACATTTATATCCGAAGTATTACGAATTCGGAGCAGAACTGATGTTAAAAAGCAAAAAAAAGGCCTCTTGAATCAAAAAAAATGTCAATTGTAGCGTGTGAACGAAAAAAAAGTATTACTTTTGCCTCGAAACTGAAAAAGGGGCTGCCCATAAGGCGGCTTATCAGTGTACCAAAACGCAGAAACAACTAAAAATAAAGATAAACTATGGAAGTAAAAAAGTCGAAAAAAGCGGATCTCGAGGGAACCAAAAGCACTGGCTTGCTCATTGGTTACATCGTAGCCCTTGCCACTATGTTCGCATGCTTCGAGTACACTACTCGTACGTATGCTGAAACAGACGTTGTCTATTCAACGGTGGCTTACGTGTCTGAAGAGGAAGTGGTGCCTATCACTCAACCTATTTTCACGGCCGCTCCACCTCCACCAGCCGAGACACCTGCAGTTGCTGAAATCCTTGACATCGTGGACAACAACACAGACATTGAGGAGGAGAAGATTGAAACCTCTGAGGACACTCACGAGGCTCAGTCTGGTCCTGTTGCTCACGTAACTGGCCCTGTGATGGCAGCTCCTGGTCCCATACAGGAGGAAGGTGATGAGACCGAAATCTTCGAAGTCGTTGAACAGAACCCATCCTTCCCCGGTGGTGATGCAGAACTGATGAAGTGGCTCCAGAAGAATCTGAAGTATCCACCAATAGCTCAAGAAAACGGTATCCAAGGTAAAGTTTACATCCAGTTCGTGGTAAACAAGGACGGTTCTATCGTTGACCCCAAAATCATTCGTAGTGCCGAC
>CADCQH010000078.1 GCA_902803605.1 uncultured Bacteroidales bacterium
AGGCACCACCAATGGCACATCGTCGTCCATGCGGAAGGCACTGGAGTTGTCAATCATCACAGCACCAAACTTCGTGATGTCCTCAGCGAATTCCTTTGATGTGCCGGCACCAGCAGAGGTGAAGGCGATATCGACGCCCTTGAAATCGTCACCATGCTTGAGAAGCTGCACTTCATATTCCTTGCCACGGAATGTGTATTTCCTTCCGGCACTGCGGGTTGAGCCGAAAAGCACAAGTTCGTCAATGGGGAAATTTCTCTCATCCAGAACACGAAGGAATTCCTGTCCTACGGCACCACTGGCACCAACGATTGCTACTTTCATCTTATTACCTTAATTTAAGTGGAATATCTTACTCTTTTTCAAAAAACGGTGCAAAGTTACGCATTTTGAGTGAAAAACTATAAGTGAATGGCGAAAAAACTTTCACTTCCCACTCTTTTTCACTAACTTTGCGAAAAATTTCACTTTGGACGAAATCACCACATACCTGCATTTACCCATCACCAACCCGACCTGGATTTTCTTCCTCGTGCTTTGTGTGATTCTGTTTGCTCCTATGGTTTTCAGCAAACTACGCATTCCGCATCTCATCGGAATGATTTTGGCAGGTGTGCTGATTGGTGAGCACGGAGCCAACCTCCTGGCACGCGACGCCTCCTTCGAGCTGTTCGGCAAGGTGGGCATCTATTTCATCATGTTCCTGGCAGGTTTGGAGATGGATCTGCAGAACCTGAAGCAGAACCGCACCAAGGGCATCATCTTTGGCTTCATCACCACGGTGATTCCTTTCGGATTCGGATTCCTGGCAGGTTACTACTTCCTGGATTACAGCCTTCCTGCATCCTTGCTTTTGGCTTGCATCTTTGCATCCCATACGCTGGTGGCCTATCCCATCGTCGGACGTTATGGGCTGAGCAAGTCGCCTGCAGTCACCATTTCCATTGCCGCCACGATGGTGGCACTCCTGTCTGCCCTCCTCTTCCTGGCTGGAATCTCTGGTACGCTGAAGGGCAGCAATGATGTGTGGTTCTGGGTGTTCGCCGCTCTGAAGTTCGCCGTCTTCATCTTCGGTATGTTCTTCCTGCTACCACGACTCATCCGTGTGTTCTTCCGCAAATACAGCGACCCTGTCATCCAGTTCACCTTCACGCTGGCTGTGGTCTTCCTGTCGGCTGCCACTGCTGAGTTCTGTGGACTGGAGGGCATCTTCGGCGCCTTCCTTGCAGGTTTGGTGCTCAACCGCTTCGTACCCAACACCTCGCCCCTGATGAATCGTATCGAGTTTGTCGGAAACGCCATCTTCATCCCCTACTTCCTGATAGGTGTGGGTATGTTGGTGAATGTCGCTCCGATGTTTCATGAGGGCAAGGCCGCTGTGGTGGTGCTCATCATGGTGGTGGCTGGCACCCTCTCCAAGCTCCTCGCCTCCTTCATCAGCCGTAAGTTGTTCCACATGAACCACACAGAGGGCGTGATGATGTTCGGCCTTACAGAAGCCCATGCAGCAGGTGCGCTGGCAATGGTGATGGTGGGACTCAACCTTGAGGTGTCCCCAGGTGTACCCCTGATGAATGGCGCTGTGCTCGATGGTGTGGTCATGATGATTCTCATCTCCTGCATCATCTCCTCTATCGCCACTGACCAAGCCGCCAAGAAGCTCAAGATGCAGGGTGAGGAGACAGGCAGGAAACAACGGCGAGACAGTACCGCACTCGACGATGAGAAGATACTCATCCCCGTCAATGAGCCAAGCAATATCCATACGTTGATGTCCACAGCCTTCATGATGCGCAACCGCCAGCTGAATCGCGGCCTCATCTGCCTGAACATCATCAACGATGCCGACATGAGCGACAAGACGCAGGAACACAGCAAGAGGTGCTTGGAGATGGCCACCAAATTGGCTTCAGCAGCCGATGTGCCCATGCAGACCCAGACCCGTCTGGCTGTCAATTTCGTCACATCCACCATCCATGCCTTGCGAGAGAATGATGCCAGCGAGTTGCTCATCGGTCTCCACCGCAAACGCAGTCAGGACGATTCCTTCCTCGGACTCTTTGCCCAGGGACTGCTCGACAACATGTCGCGCCAGCTCATCATCGTCGATATGCACATCCCTGCCAACACCATCCGCAAGATTGTCGTGGCCGTGCCTGAGAAAGCAGAATACGAGAAAGGCTTCTACCGTTGGATTAACCGTATTGCCCGTATGGCAGAGGACCTCAGATGTCAGATTGACTTTTATGCCACAGAAACGACAGGCAACCTCATCATGCACTATATGCGTGACCGTCATAAGAGTGTTCGTGATGACTACGAACTGCTCTACTCCTGGAATGAGTTCCCAGCCCTTCGCCACGAACTCAGCCCCGACCATCTGCTGGTGGTTGTCACGGCGCGCAAGGGCAGCATCTCCTACCAGCCATCCTTTGCCAAACTGCCGTCTCAACTCCAGACAGACTTTGCCGACAACAGCCTCATGCTCATCTATCCAGACCAGCAGGAGGAAAACAACGAGATACACGCCTTCACCGACCCACACCATTACGAAACCACATCGGGCAGCACCCGCATCGGCAGATGGTTGAGCAAATGGATTGGTGAGATGGGGTAAACAGCCCTTTCCCCATTTGGCAAGGCTCGTAATAACGTAATAACGATATCACGTAATACCGAATATGATACAACTCCAGAACATTACCAAGTCCTTCGGCACCCTGCAGGTGCTCAAAGGCATCGACCTCCACATCGACAAGGGCGAAGTGGTCAGCATCGTCGGCCCCTCAGGAGCAGGCAAGACCACGCTCCTTCAGATTATGGGCACCCTCGACACCCCTGACACTGGCTCCATTTGCGTTGACGGCGTCGATGTGACCCGTCTCAAAGACAAGGAACTTGCTCGTTTCCGCAACCAGCACCTCGGCTTCGTCTTCCAGTTCCACCAGCTCTTGCCTGAGTTTACGGCATTGGAGAACGTCTGCATTCCAGCCCTCATCGCTGGCAAGAGCAAAAAGCAGACAGAGGTGCGCGCCAAGGAACTGCTCGACTATTTGAACCTCAGCGACCGCATCCAGCATAAGCCCTCCGAACTCTCTGGTGGCGAGAAACAACGTGTGGCTGTGGCAAGGGCACTCATCAACAACCCCTCCATCATCCTTGCCGACGAACCCTCTGGTTCACTCGACTCCAAGCACAAGGAGGAACTGCATCAGCTCTTCTTTGACCTGCGTGACAAGTTTGGGCAGACCTTCGTCATCGTCACCCACGACGAGACTCTCTCCCAACTCACAGACCGCACCATCCACATCAAAGACGGACTGATTGAAGAAGTTATCGAAGTTAATGAAGTTAAAACTCAATCAAATGTCAACACTACAACTGGGCAAGAGGAATCAACTGAAAGTCTTGCGTGAAAAAGAGCACGGCGTCTATCTCGAGGGCGGCGACATTGGCGACATCCTGCTGCCCAAACGTTATGTGCCTGCTGGTACCAAGGTGGGCGACATTCTCGATGTCTTCCTTTACCTCGATCAGGAGGAACGCCTGATTGCCACCACAGAGCATCCCCTCATCGAGGTGGGCCAGTTTGCCTACCTCGAATGCACCTGGACCAACGAATATGGTGCCTATCTCCACTGGGGACTGATGAAGGATCTCTTCTGTCCCTTCCGTGAACAGAAGGTGCGGATGCAGCGTGGCAAACGTTATCAGGTATATTGCTACATTGATGACAAAACCTACCGCATCGTCTGCTCCAGCAAGATTGAGAAGTTCCAGAAGGCCATCTCTGAGAAAACAGCTAACGCTAAACCCTCAACGTTCAACGCTCAACCCAACCGAACCGTCCTCATCGGCGATTTCTCCACCCGTCTTTTTGAGCACCTCAAACTCTCAGAGAGAGGTTTGGCTCCCTATCACGACAAGTCGCCAGCCGAAGACATCTATGCTACTTTTGGTGTCAGCAAAAAAGTCTTCAAGCAAGCCGTGGGCGACCTTCTCAAACGTGAACTCATCCAGATTAGACCAGACGGTATCGAACTGACCCTTCAAGGCAAAGCCACAGGCGTAGAAGAATAACAGACTCAGGAAACTCAACTTGATTGAAGTTAAAGGAGTTAAAGAAGTTAAAGGAGTTAACGACGATACTTTGCCACCAGCATCACATTCGTCGAACGAAGTGATAAGTTCTTGCCTTGCAAGCCTTCGGATGACATTAGCTTCGATAACTTCGAGCGAAGCGATAACTTCCGAAAGTCAAATCAATAACAAAACCTAAAAAACATGAAGCGTATTATTTTGATGATGGCGATGACGTGTATCTGGCTGATGGGCTGGGCACAGGAATCGGCTAAAAGTGACTATGTAAGCGATCAGATCACTCGCCAGAAAGTCGTGGAAAATGGCGGCTCGGGCAATTATCGAGCTGTAGTCGTGACAGAGAAGACATTCGAGAATTACACAATCTATCGTCCCAGGAGCGTGAAGGCTGCCGCCCGACGTGAGGGGCCGCTGCCCCTGCTGGTTTGGTGC
>CADCQH010000079.1 GCA_902803605.1 uncultured Bacteroidales bacterium
ACGAATGACTTCAAAAGACGGATTTTCTGTTGTAGCACCTATCAGTGTCACCACTCCTTGTTCCACAGCACCCAAAAGACTGTCCTGCTGCGACTTCGAGAATCGGTGGATTTCATCGATGAAAAGGATGGGTGACACCCCACCTCTCACATTGCCGAAAAAAGAAGAAGCCTTCGCTTTCTCTATGACCTCACGCACATCTTTCACCCCTGATGTTACTGCACTCAGCGTGAAGAATGGCACTTCCAAGGTCTTTGCGATGATGCCTGCCAACGTCGTTTTCCCTACTCCTGGGGGACCCCACAAAATGAACGAAGCTACACGCTTCTGTTCAATCATCCGACGTATCACAGCCCCCTCACCCACAAGGTGCTTCTGTCCTATGTAATCGTCCAATGTCTGCGGACGCATTCTTTCTGCCAATGGTTGCATGATTTCACGATTCTTATTTAATATGATTCACCAGCGCGTCTGTTTTCGCGCCCTTGGCTGCAAAGATACAATTATTTTTAGAACTATTGAACATTTGGTGCAGTAAATCCATAAAAAGGAGTTAAAAGCCTTCATTTTTCCTTTTTCAATCATTAAATAGCAGAGTGGATGAATGCCCTAAATGGGTACGCGAATGAACTTTTTCTAGGACGCGTTCCAAATATTTTTTGAACGCGGAGGAAAAAGTATTGGAACGCGTTCCAGAAAAAATGTCAAATACATGAATAAAGTGAAGGGGGTTATTGAGAAAAGGAATAACAATGAACACTTTTTACAAGGAAAACGGGATTTTTATTTGCGTAGTAGTGGCAAATTCTGTATCTTTGGCAAAAATTTCATGTAACATATAAAAACACATCAACCATGCTTACACAAGAAGACAAAGACTTTCTGGCAAAGAAAGGCATTAGTGAAGAGAAATTGAAAGCACAGTTAGAATGCTTCAAAACGGGCTTCCCTTGGCTGAAATTGGCAGGTGCCGCATCGCCAGGCAATGGTATAACCATTCCGACGGAAACAGAGAAGAAGGATTATCTGGCTGCTTGGGACGCTTATCTGGACGGTTCTGGCAAGGTACTGAAGTTTGTGCCAGCATCAGGCGCAGCAAGCCGCATGTTCAAGAATCTGTTCGAGTTTTTGGACAACGGAGAGAAAACAGAGTTCATTCAGAAGTTTGAAGCCAACCTCAACAAGTTTGCCTTTATCGATGACTTAAAGGCTGCCATCAACAAAAACGGCGGCGACAATAGCATAAAGACAGCCATTGCCACGCTGCTGGGTGAAGAAGGGCTATCGTACGGAAAGTTACCCAAGGGACTTCTGAAATTCCACAAATATGAAGATGGAGCACGCACACCTGTGGAAGAACATTTGGTGGAAGGCGCACTCTATGCAGGTGGCAAGAACGGCAATGTGAGTGTTCATTTCACCGTAAGCCCAGAGCACCGTCCTTTGTTCGAAGCATTGGTAGCCAAAGTGGCACCAAAGTATGAACAAAAGTTCAGCGTAAAGTACAACATCAGTTTCTCTGAGCAGAAGGCAAGCACAGACACAGTTGCTGCCAACCCAGACAACACACCTTTCCGTGGAAAGGATGGCAAGATACTTTTCCGTCCAGGCGGTCACGGAGCCTTGATTGAGAATCTGAATGACCTCGATGCCGACGTTATCTTCATCAAAAACATTGACAATGTCGTACCAGACCGTCTGAAACCAGAAACTGTTGAATACAAGAAACTGATAGCTGGTGTGCTGGTGAGCAAGCAGAAAAAGGCGTTTGAGTATCTCGACCTACTCGACAGCGGGAAGTACACCCATGCCCAACTGGAGGAGATCATCCGATTCTTACGCGATGAACTCTCCTGCCGCAACCCTGAACTGAAAGACTTGGAGGATGCAGAACTCGCCATCTATCTAAAGAAGAAACTGAACCGCCCAATGCGTGTGTGTGGTATGGTGAAAAATGTGGGTGAACCCGGCGGTGGTCCTTTCCTGGCTTACAACCAAGATGGCACCATCAGCCTGCAGATTCTCGAAAGCAGCCAAATTGACAAGAACAATGCTGAATACCTACAGATGTTCCAGAACGGTACACACTTCAACCCCGTTGACCTCGTATGTGCTGTGAAGGACTATAAGGGAAACAAGTTCGACCTTACAAAGTATGTGGATCACCAGACTGGCTTCATCTCTAACAAGAGCAAGGACGGCAAGGAACTCAAAGCGCTCGAATTGCCAGGATTGTGGAACGGTGCCATGAGCGACTGGAACACAATATTCGTGGAAGTATCACTTGGCACCTTCAATCCTGTGAAGACAGTGAATGACTTGCTGAGAGAACAACACCAATAATGGCATTAACATTTTACCATTAGTAATTGATGTTGTAAATAACAAGATGGAAATCATTCAGAAATATTTTCCCAACATGACAGAGCTTCAGGTTGAGCAATTCGCTCAACTTGAGGCTCTTTACAATGACTGGAACGCAAAAATCAATGTCATCTCACGCAAAGACATCCAAAACCTCTATGAGCATCATGTGTTGCATTCCTTGGGTATAGCCAAAGTGGTGAACTTCAAAGACGGTACTACTGTAATGGACCTTGGCACAGGAGGTGGATTTCCCGGCATACCTTTGGCTATTCTCTTTCCAAATACACAGTTTCATTTGGTTGATAGCATTGGAAAGAAAGTTAAAGTGGCGAATGAGGTCGCAGCAGCTATCGGTCTGAAAAACGTAAAGTTCAGTCATGCAAGAGCAGAAGAAATCAAAGAGCAATATGACTTTGTGGTGACCCGTGCTGTGATGCCGATGGTTGACTTAATAAGGGTGGCGAGAAAAAATATTAAAAGGGAGCAGCACAACGCTGTACCCAATGGCATCATCGCCTTGAAAGGTGGTGAATTGACCGGTGAAATCGCCTCTATGCGCAATATTTCCACCGTGTGGGAACTGAGCGACTTTTTTGAAGAAGAGTATTTCAAAACTAAAAAAGTGGTGCATGTCACCATCGTCAACAAAAAATGACCATCAAGAAATTTGAGGTAAACCCTCTATGCGAAAACTGCTATGTGGTGAGTGCAGAAACAGCGAAGCAGGCAGATGGAAGTATCCGCAGGGAAGCTGCTATCATTGACTGTGGGTGTTCGGACGAATACGAATGGGAAGAGATCAAGAAATACATCGAAGACGAAGGCTTGCAAGTCAAGCACCTATTGAACACACATTTGCATTTCGACCACATATGGGGCAACAGTTTTGTGTATAGAGACTTAGGATTACGTCCTGAAGCCTGCTACGAAGACCTCAACATCTATGAACACATGGATGAGCAGATTCGTTCGGTGGTGGGTGTTGGCATTCCTCACCCTCCTCTTCCTCCATTAGGTACATCACTTCTGGATGGCAGTGAAATCACCTTTGGGCAAACAACCATGAAAGTCATCACGACACCAGGACATTCACGTGGCAGCATCTGCTTCTATGCGGAAGCTGAGGGTGTACTCTTCTCTGGTGACACCCTCTTTTGTGGCAGTTGCGGACGTACAGATTTGGAAGGCGGCAGCTATCATGACATCATCATCAGCCTCCAAAAACTTATAACCCTGCCAGACTCAACCCAAGTACTTTGTGGACATGGTCCCACCACGACTATAGAACGGGAAAAAAGATACAATCCCTATCTAAGAGGATGATTGACCAACAAGATTGCGCAAACATTCACAATAAAAAGGGTCACACATTCGTTTATGAAATAGTCAGTCAAACAATTTGCGCAAATGGGAAAATGGAATAATCATATAGTATTAGGTGCCATACTCATGGCATTAACAATATCTTTTTTCTGTTCATGTAGTGATGAAGAAGAATTCACGGCAGACAGAGGATCTATTCTGAATTTCAGCCAAGACACCGTGTCGTTCGACACAGTTTTTACAGGTGTCATATCACGAACAGAACGTGTACTGGTGTACAACCGAAACAGTAAGGGACTTCGTATCAAAAAGGTGCAATTAGAATCAGGAGGCACATCTGGATTCATGATTAATGTGGATGGACAAAATGGCACGTCCATCAATGATGTACAGGTGCTGAAAAAAGACAGCGTGTTCCTTTTTGTCAAAGTCAATTTGCCAGAAACTTCTTCGATGGAATCGACGGATATAATAGATGCTGTCATCTTTACACTTGAAAGCGGCGTGCAGCAAAAGGTAGTACTGGAAGCTTCAGGACAGAACAAGCAGGAATTGCACGCCCAAGTGTTGAAAGAGGACAAAGTGATGACGGCCAATGAATTGCCATACATTATCTATGATAGTTTGGTCGTGGCTGAAAATGCTTCACTCCACATCAAAGAGGGCACAACCCTCTACTTCCATAATGGCGCCAGTTTGATTGTACACGGTTCACTGAAAGTAGAGGGTACACAAGAGAAGCCTGTCACTTTCCGAGGTGACCGGTTGGATAAGATGTTTGTATATCTGCCCTACGACCGTCTGGAAAACCAATGGGGAGGCATCTATTTGTTTCCAACGTGCAAAGAATGTGATATCAACTATGCCGACATTCATAGCGGAAACTACGGTTTAGTGTGCGATTCGATCGAAGGAAAGGTGAACATTGCAAACACAGTTATCCATAACGTGGCAGGCTATGGACTTTACCTAAAAGAATGCAACGCTTTGGTGTCCAACACTCAAATATCGAATTCAAGATATGATTGTGTGAGTGTCTATGGTGGCAACTCGGACTTTTATCATTGTACTTTTGCTCAGTTCTATCCCTGGAAAGCAGATCGTGGCAATGCACTCTACGTCAGCAACTACATCGGCGAGGAGGAACATCTGATTCAAACCGCAAATTTCTATAACTGTCTGGTGACAGGTTATGCTGACGATGAAGTGTATGGGCATCCTGGCGACAAACCGTTTAACCTGAATTTCTACAATTGTGTGCTATTGACGGATGTGAGCGACGCCACCTATTTTCACGATTGCATCGGGGAAACAAAGGATTCCGAAACATACAAGGAGAAAAATTTCTTGACTTTCGACACGCATGCTTACATCTATGATTTTAGGCTTACTCCTAACAGCATCGCACGTGGTAAAGCCTCTACAGCCTATTCTGCATCTTATCCGACCGATCGTTTAGGTATGACACGTGGTGAGAAACCTGATGCTGGATGTTACCAATACCAAGAAATGAAAGAGAAATAAATTCTCAAGAGAAGCACTTTTCCAGAGAACATTATTCCACGATGAAATCGAGGAAAAATAAAAGTGGATACCCCTGCCAGAACTTTGGTCACGGAGTATCCACGCCTTCTAATTGATAAAGTGAGAAAAAATATTGCATTCAAACAGCGATACGTTGCTCACGCAACCTCTTCGCGCCGAATGTATGCTCTTGGTTCTCGCGAATTATGAGCATAATCATCTGAAAATTAGATATATTTCATTCAATCATTCACTAATCACTTAACATTTCTTCTTTCGTTCAATTCTTACATATATTCTCGTGTCACATCTATTTCTTAGAATGGAGGTTCACTTGGACTTGGCATCGCCGAGATGTCCAATCCATCAAAATCTTCGTCACCAAGACCACCTGCATTGAGTTTCGAAGGTGATGGTTTGATGGTCCCATCATCATCGGGTAATGGAGGCATATCATCGTCCAAATTCAGGAATCTTGCAAATTCGCTGCGGAAGCGGAGAGTGACATCTCCTACTGCACCATTACGATGCTTTGCAATAATGATTTCCGCTTTTCCCTTCGTATCATTGCCATATTGGTCTTTATATATCTTATAATACTCTGGTCGATGGATGAAACACACCATATCAGCATCCTGTTCGATAGCACCCGATTCACGAAGGTCACTCAACTGGGGACGCTTACTGTCAGGACTATCAGGATTGCTACTGGTACGTTGTTCCACAGAACGATTCAACTGTGAAAGAGCAATGATAGGAATATTGAGTTCCTTTGCCAAACCTTTCAGCGAACGAGATATGGTTGACACCTCTTCCTGACGAGAGCCATAGGACATGCCCGAAGCATTCATCAATTGGAGGTAGTCAATAATAATCATCTTCACGCCCAATTCCCGTACTAATCGGCGCGCTTTCGTACGAAGTTCAAACACAGACAATGACGGAGTATCATCTATATAGAAAGGCGCACCATACAGGTCACGCATTTTATTGTTGAGTTGCCCCCACTCAGCAGGCAACAACTGTCCACTCTTGATTTTTTCACCCGATATCTCACAAACATTCACCAACAGACGGTTGACCAATTGCACATTCGACATTTCGAGTGAGAACATCGCAATAGGTATCTGCCGGTCAACAGCCATATTACGTGCCATGGAAAGCACAAATGCAGTCTTACCCATAGCAGGACGAGCTGCTATGATGATGAGGTCGGAGTTTTGCCAACCAGAAGTCATCGCATCCAATCGGTCAAAGCCCGATGAAAGTCCAGACAAGCCATCTTCACGTGCAGCGGCCTTTTGTAGCAATTCGTAAGCCTCTTTGATGACAGGGTCTATTTGTGTGAAATCCTTCTTCAGATTTGCCTTAGAGAGTTCAAACAACTGTCCTTCGGCTTCTTGCATCAATGACTCAATGTCTTGGGTTTCATCGAACGCCTGTCGTTGAATGTGGCTGGTATAATTGATCAAATCGCGTGCCAGCGCCTTTTGTGCCACAACACGTGCATGATATTCCAAGTGAGCTGCTGAAAGCATCGAACGGGACAGTTCTGCCAAATAGGCTGCACCACCTGCATTTTCCAAATCACCATTCTTCTGCAACTGCTCAGTAACCGTCAACAAGTCTATGGGAGAGTTGGCTGCTGCCAAAGATTGGATAGCTTGAAAGATTACCTGATGCTTTGACTCATAAAAAGAATGAGGTTTTAAGAAATCAGAAACAATGCCAAAAGCATCCTGTTCAATGACACACGCACCCAATACAGCCTTCTCAAACTCTACGGCCTGAGGCTGCAATCTACCTAACTGCGCAAGCTGCTCTTGATCATTGTTGCGGACAGTCTTTCTACGAGATGTGGATCTTTGTTCTGGCATTTTATTGGTTTAGGAATAATGCTTGTTACAGCATATCAATGGGCTTTCCCACTTTATCGGTTGCAAATTTAGGAAGAATATTTCATACAAACAAACACTAAATTTGAAAGTTATCAACACCTTGCGGCTCAAAACCGTTGATAACCTTGTTGAAAAAACGATTTCATCGGTTAAATTATATGTAGACAGGGGCAAAAGCAAAAAAAAGTTAAATATTCAGGCGATTGACTTTGTCTATTGCCCCCTATCCCATCAATGATATTATTTTCACTTTTTTTATTAAATATGTATTCGGAAATTTCGGCAATCCAATTAAAAGCAGTACCTTTGTGCCGTTTTTAGAATAAGGAAACCACACATTCTTAGGTAAGAGAGAAACAAATCATAGTTAATATTAACAAATTATGGCGAATGTAATTAAAATTACGAAAGGCTTGAACATCAACCTC
>CADCQH010000080.1 GCA_902803605.1 uncultured Bacteroidales bacterium
ACACTCACCCTTGATGTTGCGGTCGGTGAGGAACTGCTTGGTCTCCTCGTCGTAGAACTGCTCGGAGGTGATTTCCACGAATTTGCCCTCGTCATAGAGCTTCTTGAAGAAGTCGGCGGCAAACTGGTGGTGTGTCTTGCTGGTGGTGCGGCTGTAGATGTCGAAACTGATGCCAAAGTCTGCAAAAGACTTCTTGATGATGCTGTGATAGCGGTCCACCACATCCTGCACGGTGCATCCCTCCTTCTTGGCACGGATGGTTACAGGCACGCCGTGTTCATCGCTACCGCATACGAACATCACATCACGTCCCTTTAGCCGCAAGTATCTCGTATAGATGTCGGCAGGCACATACACACCTGCCAAATGTCCAATGTGTACAGGACCATTTGCGTAAGGCAATGCTGCCGTCACTGTTGTTCTCTTAAAGTTTTTCTGTTCCATGTTGATGGATTTTGTTCTATTTGAGTGCAAAGTTACGATTAAGCGAGCATAATACAAAGGAAACGCACAAGTATTTCCCTAAAAATCATCTTTTATTTTGTATTGTGCTCGCTTAATCGTAACTTTGCACTCATCTTTTACAACAGAAAGAAAGTCATTATGCAAGCAATTATTTTGGCAGCCGGAATGGGGCGTAGGTTGGGCGAACTGACGAAGGAGAACACCAAGTGTATGGTGAAGGTGCATGGTGTGCGGTTGATTGACCGGCTTTTAGGGCAGCTTTCGCAGCTATCGCTTCGCCGAGTCATCATTGTGGTGGGCTATCAAGGACAGAATCTGATGGATTACATCGGACATCGGTATGACGGGCGCTTGACCATTGAGTATGCTGAGAATCCGATTTATGACAAGACCAACAATATCTATTCGCTGTCGCTGGTGAAGGAGAAGATGCAGGAGGATGACACGTTGTTGATAGAGAGCGACTTGATTTTCAGTGACAGGTTGTTCCAAATGATATTGGAAGACCCGTACCCCAATGTGGCATTGGTGGCGAAGTATGAGACGTGGATGGATGGCACGATGGTGCGCATCGATGAGGCACGGAACATTGTGAATTTCGTGCCGAAGAAGGCTTTCCGCTATGAAGATGTGGATGAGTATTACAAGACGGTGAATATCTACAAGTTCTCCCGCGATTTCTGCGAACAGAAATATGTGCCTTTTCTGGAGGCTTATTGCCATGCTTTGGGCAACAACGAATATTACGAACAGGTGCTGCGTGTCATCACGCTGTTGGATTCTGCTGAATTGAAGGCTTTGCCGGTCGGTGATGAGAAGTGGTATGAGATTGATGACATTCAGGATTTGGACATTGCAGAAACCATCTTTGCAGAGGGTGATGAGATGATTCATCGTTTTAACTACCGCTATGGCGGACATTGGCGATTCCCGAAGATGTTGGATTACTGCTATTTGGTCAATCCTTATTTCCCCACACAACGTATGAAGGACGAACTGCGCTCCAGCTTTGACACCTTGCTGACGGAATACCCTTCGGGCATGTATGTCAATTCTTTGTTGGCAGGCAAGTATTTTGGTGTGCGTCAAGATTACATGGTGGTGGGCAATGGTGCTGCCGAACTCATCAAAAGCCTGATGGAACAGTGTCAGGGGAGGATAGGTGTGGTTTATCCCACCTTTGAGGAATATCCCAACCGCTTGCAGAAAGATGCGGTTGTCTCTTACATTCCCAATGGTGAAGAACTGCAATACGATGAGCATGACTTGATGGTGTTTTTTGCGGATAAGGATATCAAGCACCTGTTGCTCATCAATCCCGACAACCCTTCGGGCAATTTCATCCCGATGGAGGGACTGCTTCTTCTCCTGAAATGGACAAAGGAGCGGGGCATTCAGTTGATTGTGGATGAGTCGTTTGTGGATTTCAGCGATGATTTTGAACATAACACCTTGTTGCGGAACGATATTTTGGAGGAAAATCCACATTTGGCTGTGATGAAGAGTATTTCGAAGTCGTATGGTGTGCCAGGTTTGCGTTTGGGCGTGCTGGCATCTGCTGATGTGGAACTGATTCGATGGATCCGTAAGGACATCTCCATCTGGAACATCAATTCCTTTGCTGAATTTTACATGCAGATATTCGGCAAGTATGAGAAAGAATACAAGCAGGCGTGCCGTCAGTTCATTGCTGAACGCAGACGCTTTGAAGTCCTGCTGAAGGAAATTTCTTACCTTCACCTTATTCCCACACAGGCAAATTTTTTCTGTCTGGAAATCATTGCCAAGTATTCTTCAGCAGAACTCACCAAATTGCTGCTGGAGCGGTATAACATCATGGTGAAGGACTGCAATTCCAAGACCTCGCTGCAAGGAAGGAATTATATCCGTATCTCTGTCCGTAATCAGAAAGACAATGATGCGCTGATTGCGGCATTGAGGGATTTGGGCGGGGAAAAATGAGATAATAAAAGAATGAAGAATGAGGAACGAGGGAATGAAAGTTTGTATTTGTGGAGGTGGTAATTTAGGACATGTAGTGGCGGGTTTTCTTGCTGCCAAAAGTGACTGCGAGGTGAGTGTGCTGACTCGTCGCCCTGAATGTTGGCAGCAACAGTTGAGCATCACCACACCCGATGGTGATACCTTGCATGGAAAACTCCAACGGATTACTGCATCGGCAGAGGAGGTGGTGAAAGAAGCAGAGATGGTGCTACTTTGCTTGCCGGGATTTCTCATCAAAGAGATGTTGCAGACCATCAAGCCCTTCTTGCAGCCAGGTGTGGCAGTGGGTAGCGTAGTGAGCAGTACGGGCTTTTTCTTTCAAGCATTTGAGGTTATGTCGCCTGAGACGCCGCTATTTGGTTTCCAACGGGTTCCGTTCATCTCTCGTGTTACAGAGTACGGGAAATCAGCGGCGCTTTTAGGTTATAAGCCTTCCCTTTCCATCAGTGTGGAACATACCGACAGTAAGGAGCCGCTGCGACAGACCATAGAGCAACTCTTTCATGTGCCTGTCCATTTGTTGAAAAACTACTATGAAGTGAGCCTTACCAACAGCAATCCCATCTTGCATCCATCTCGCTTGTACAGTATGTGGAAAAACTGGAAGGTCGGAGTGGTTTACCCCACCCAGACACTGTTTTATGAAGAATGGACAGATGAGGCATCAGGACTTCTCATTGCAATGGACAAGGAATTTATGGCGCTTTTGGACACTCTGCCCGTCACAAAAGGCTGCATTCCGACCATTCTGGACTATTACGAAAGTCACGATGCAGCCTCCCTTACACGGAAATTGCGTTCTATTCAGGCGTTTATGGGCATTTTGTCCCCAATGAAGAAAGTGAAAGGCGGTTTTGTGCCAGACTTCCAAAGCCGCTATTTTACAGAAGACTTCCCTTATGGTTTGCAGTTCATCAAGAATCTGGCACAGCAACAGGGAGTGCAAACCCCTACGATAGATGAAGTGCTGAAATGGGGCACTCAACACATCCTGCAATCCTCTCTTCGCGAGAGGTTCAATCCCGATGGTTCACAACTGCGTAGCTTGCAGCTTCGTATGCTGGACATTCTGCTCGAAATTGACCGCATCTGCCAAAAGCACCATATCCGTTACTGGCTGAGTAGTGGCACGCTTATAGGTGCCATGCGGCATGGCGGGTTTATTCCATGGGATGACGACCTCGATATTGAGATGATGCGTGAAGATTATTTGAAGCTGATGAAAGTGCTGCCAGAAGAACTCCCCGACTGGCTTGCCTTGCAGAACAGCGATACAGACCCTAATTACTTCTTTTTCTATGCGAAGATACGTGACAAACATTCCAGAATGCTGGAAAACACCAACTATGACCGCATGTGGAAGGAACAGGGCATCTATATAGACATTTTCCCGATGGAAAGGCATCCGATATGTTTGCACAAGCTGACAGAGAAATCGGTTGGGCACATGTATAAGATTTGGCGCACCAGTACGGACGATGCGAAGAGCATCAAGCAGGTGCGTCGCATATTTGATTTCAATGACAAGTTTGTTTTTCCCATTCTGCGCTTCCTTTGCCGTATGTTGCCAGGCAGGGTCATTACGAGTGGGATGGGCATTCCTTACCACAATCCGCGTTTCAAAGATGAGATATTCCCATTAACCACACATGTGTTTGAAGGACATGATTTTCCTGTGCCATGCAATGCTGATGCACATCTCCGCCACCTCTATGGCAACTATATGAAGTTGCCCGATTTGGACAAATTGGCACCACATGTGGCGAAACTCGAAATGTCAGAAAGGTAAACTCAGTAGAAAAAACGCAGGATACTGATCATAAAAAAAGAAGGCCGGCAATTACCGACCTTCTATGAAGTATTATTTTATTGTCAATCTTTCGATTAGAAGCTTACGTAAGCACCGATAGTGAGATCATTACCGTTAGCACCGATGCCGAATCTGTTGTACTTGTCCTTGCCCTGCTTTGCGAAAGAATAGCTGAGGTCACCTACGTGTGCAACGAAGCTAACTTTCTCGCTGAGGTTGTAAGCGATACCAGGCTTGATGCCAATGAACCATGAGTTCCTGTTGTCGTCAACTTTGCTCCAGTGGGTGTACTTGTAGCCAAAACCACCATCAACAAAGAATGTGAAGTCACCGCTCTTGACGAACTTGTAACGAACATAAGGGTTCAAAACGAAAGAGTTGAAATTGGTCTCATACTCTGCGTCAAGGTTGCGAGAGTTACCATGTTCCAAACCGATCAGTACAGCAATATCAAACTTGTCACTGAGAGTGTAGCCAATTTCGGGAAGAATCTTGACAGAGGCGCTGTTCTGGTACTTTTCGCCATCGTAAGTACTCTTGTCTGCAGAGAAGCCTACTTCACCGCCGACCCAAACTTGTGCATTTGCTGCGAGAGATGCAACTGCTACGAGAGCAGTAAGAATCATTTTTTTCATAATTTTTCTCGATTTAATCAATTAGTTTTTCCTACTCTATTAACAATGTCATTCTGAGGTTTTCGGATTCCCCTCTTAACAGATGACGGTGCAAAGATATGTTCTTTTTACATACCCGCCAACACTTTTTAACTAAAAAAGACCTTATGGAACAATAATGGATACAAATAGAACAAAATCTGCTTATATGGGCAAGTTTTTTAAGTTTTATTTTGTATTGTCTGCGATTTGCACTACCTTTGCAATGCTTTTAACATTGAATTATGGGAAATAGCAACGAATATAAGTACTTAACGAAGATTGATTATCCTGTTGACCTGCGCAAATTGAAGGTGGATGAATTGCCAGCAGTGTGTGATGAGTTAAGGCGTGACATCATAGAGGAATTGGCGATGAATCCGGGCCATCTGGCTTCGAGCCTTGGGGTGGTGGAACTGACAGTCGCATTGCATTATGTATTTAATACACCTTACGACCGCATCGTGTGGGATGTGGGGCATCAGGCATACGGACATAAGATTCTGACGGGACGACGTGAACGCTTTTGCACGAATCGTAAACTGAATGGTTTGAAACCATTTCCTCACCCAGATGAGAGCGAGTATGACACTTTCTGTTGTGGACATGCAAGCAATTCCATTTCTGCCGCATTAGGTATGGCTGTGGCAGCCAAGATGAAGGGTGAGGACAGAAAGGTGGTGGCAGTGATTGGCGATGGTGCGATGAGTGGTGGATTGGCCTTTGAAGGTATCAACAATACGGCGAGCACACCTAACGACATGTTGATTGTGCTCAACGACAATAATATGTCGATTGACCGCAGTGTGGGTGGAATGAGAAAGTACCTTTTGCAGTTGACGACGAACACCACTTATAATAATATAAGGTATAAACTCTCGCAGAAGTTGTTTGGTTGGGGTATCCTGAACGAGAAACGCCGTAGGGGACTCATTCGTTTCAGCAATAGCCTCAAATCTGTGCTGTCGCGTCAGAAGAACATCTTTGAGGGTATGGACATCAGGTACTTTGGACCTGCTGAGGGAAACAACGTGGTGGAGTTGGTGCGCATTCTGCAAGTCATCAAGGAGATGAAGGGACCTAAGCTGCTCTATATCCATACGACGAAGGGCTATGGCTATGCGCCGGCAGAGGAAGACGCCACCATTTGGCATGCACCAGGCAAGTTTGATCCTGATACTGGTGAGCGTATTGTGAAGAATGATGGAAAGCCTTGCCCACCCAAGTTCCAGGAGGTGTTTGGCAAGACTTTGCTCGAATTGGCGCAGAAGAATCCGAAAATTGTGGGTGTGACCCCAGCGATGCCGACAGGTTGTTCGATGAACATCATGATGAATGCGATGCCGAAGCGTGTGTTTGACGTGGGTATTGCAGAGGGACATGCAGTAACCTTTTCAGGTGGTATGGCCAAGGATGGTTTGATGCCGTTCTGCAACATCTATTCGTCGTTCATGCAGCGTGCTTACGATAACATCATTCATGATGCAGCGACTATGCGGCTGAATATGGTGCTCTGTCTGGATCGTGCAGGATTGGTGGGCGAGGATGGGTCAACTCATCATGGGGCATTCGACTTGGCGTTCCTGCGTCCTATTCCAAACTTGACCATCTCGTCACCCTATAACGAGATGGAACTGAGACGATTGATGTACACGGCGCAGTTGCCTGACAAAGGCGTGTTTGTCATCCGTTACCCTCGAGGAAGGGGTAATACGATAGAATGGGAATGTGAACTTGAAGAGGTGCCCGTAGGTAAGGGACGTAAACTGAAATCAGGAAAAGATATAGCCGTGTTGAGCCTTGGTCCAATTGGTGTAGAGGTAGAAAAGGCGATAGCTATAGCTGAACTCAAGTCGCTGAACGAACATCCTGAGTCACCGTTGGATATTGCACATTATGACATGCGATTCCTGAAACCGTTGGATGCAGAGATTCTGCATGAGGTAGGCAAGAATTTCAAGAAGGTGGTGACTGTGGAAGATGGAGTGATTTCAGGAGGACTGGGCAGTGCTGTGCTGGAATTCTTTGCTGATAACGGTTATGAATTGGAAGTGAAACGTATAGGCATCCCCAACAAGTTTGTCATGCACGGCACTGTGCCTGAGTTGCGGCAGATTTGTGGAATGGATGCTCAGAGCATAGCGGAGGAGTTGAAGCTTTAACCCAAACATAAACAGATATGAAAATTGTGATTGTTGGTGCAGGTGCCGTAGGCACACATTTGGCACGCATGCTGTCGAACGACCGTCAGGATGTGGTGCTGATTGATGCTGACGAAAACAAACTCTTTCGTTTGGGCAGCGAATTGGACATCATGACATTGGTTCGGCAGCCTTCGTCCATCGAAGGAATGAAGGATGCGGAAGTGAGTCATGCAGACTTGTTCATCGCTGTCACTCCGAATGAAAGTGAGAATTTGGCTTGTGCCATGTTGGCGAAGCAGTTGGGTGCGAAGAAGACTGTAGCACGTGTGGACAACTACGAATACATGAAGCCCGAGAACCTGGAACTCTTCAAGAAGATGGGTATCGAATCGCTGATCTATCCAGAACTGCTGGCCGCAGAGGACATCAAGGCCAGTTCACGTTACAGTTGGGTGCGCCAGATGTGGGAGTTCAACAACGGGGAATTGCTCTTGCTCAGTGTGAAAATGCACGATGCCAATCCTATTGGTGAAAAGGAAATCAGCAATAAGGACAATCAATTGGTAGGGCATACCTTGAAAGAAATCGGTATGACGCATGCTCACAACTTTCACGTGGTGGCTATTAAACGGGATGGAGAGACCATCAGTCCTTCTGGCGATGAGAGAATTCTGCCACGTGATTTGGTGTTCTTTATGACCACGAAGGAAAATCTTACAGAGATTCGTCATTTGACTGGCAAGGATGATTATCCAGCCATAAAGAACAGTCTTTTGATTGGTGGAGGAAAACTTTCGGTCAGAGCCAGTTGGAAGCTGGCTACCATCCATGATGGTATCAAACTGATAGAGCCTGACAGAAAGAGAACGGAGGAGTTGCAGTCTTTGGTGTCACCCAAGACGATGATTCTGGAGGGCGAGGGTTACGATATGGACTTGCTGAATGATGAGGGCTATGGCAATATGGAAGCGCTCATTGCTTTGACGGACAACGACCAGCAGAATATTCTGGCTTGTGTGGCTGCACGTCGTCGAGGCATCCGAAAGACCATTGCACAGGTGGAGAATCTCGATTATTTTGATATGGCTGATGATCTGGATATTGGTACCATTATCAATAAGAAGATGATTGCCGCCAGCCACATCTATCGTTTGTTGTTGAGAGGAGATGTGGACAATGTGAAGATGCTCACTATCGGCAATGCTGATGTGGCCGAATTTGTGGTCAAGCCAGGCTCGCAAGTGACGAAGAAGAAGGTGATGGATTTGCACTTTCCCAATGGAGTCAACATTGGTGGCATGTCGCGTGAAGGCCGTTCCATGTTGGTGAGTGGTTCTACCCAGTTGCAAGCAGGTGACAAGGTTGTAGTGTTCTGTACAGGCAACACGCTCAGGAAACTGGATAAATATTTCAAGTGAGGTGGTTAACTGGAAACTCATAGCAAAAATCATGGGATTCCTCCTCTTCATTGAGGCAGGACTAATGATGTTGTGCCAGGGAGTTTGCTGGATTTACGATGAGGGTGTCAGAGCTTTCTCTCCAGCCATCATCTTGGCGTTGCTATTGGGCATAACAGGCGTGCTGTTGGGCAGACATGCTGGCAAGAAGATGGGGCGTAAGGATGGTTACATCGTCGTGTCACTTGTGTGGGTGCTCTTCACGCTCATAGGTATGATTCCTTTCGTCCTTGATGGCCATGTGCCTGATGTGGCGAGTGCCTTTTTCGAGACAATGTCTGGATTCACCAGTACGGGAGCCACCATTATCGATGACCTTGATGCGATGCCCAAGGGGCTGCTCTTTTGGCGAAGTGTCACCCAATGGATAGGTGGTATTGGTATTGTCTTCTTCACCATAGCCATCCTTCCTGCTTTTGGCGTGGGCGAAGTGAAACTCTTTGCGGCGGAATCTACAGGACCGCTCCGCAACAAGGTGCATCCACGCATTTCGGTCGCAGCCAAATGGATAGGTGGAATATATGTGATGCTGACCATCCTCTGCATAATTTCTCTGCTTCTATGTGGAATGCCTACCTTCGACGCCATTAATTACTCCTTCTGTACGACGGCCACTGGTGGCTACGGTACCCATTCGGCTTTGCTTGACGACTACTATCATTCACCAGCTATTGAGTATGTGCTCATATTCTTCATGTTCATTTCTGGTGTCAATTACACATTAATATATTATACGATACTCAAAGGGAAGGTGAAGAAGTTCTTCGGTGATGCCGAACTGAAAGCCTACCTTATCATCGTGTTGGGCGCCTCTCTGGTTTGTGCAGTGGTGTTAGCCTACAATGGCTCCATGTACGATGTGGAAGCATCCATCCGCCATAGCCTCTTCACCGTCATCTCCCTGCAAACCACCACGGGACTCGCCACAGTCGATTACACGATCTGGCCTGTTCAGTTGATGCCCGTCTTGCTGTTCGTCATGTTCGTAGGTGCCAGTTCAGGCAGTACCAGTGGTGGTTTCAAGTGTGTACGTCTTAGCATCATCTATCGGGTGTTGAAAAACGAGTTCACCCATATCCTCCATCCACGTGCCGTCACTCCTGTCCGCATGAATGGTAACATCGTATCGACAAAGGTGGTTCAGACCTTGATGGGCTTTGTGGCGCTCTTTGTGTGTTCTCTCTTTCTGGGGGCCTTTGTCTTGGCTATTAGTGGAGTTGACCCCAATGAAGTGCATCCTGGCTTTGACTATTACGAAGCCTTTGGCATCGCAATGTCAAGCCTCAGCAATGTAGGACCAGGCATGGGTTATTATGGCCCTGTCCACTCCTGGGCGATTCTCAGCCCTTTGGCCAAGTATGTCTGCTCCTTCTTGATGCTCATAGGCCGTCTTGAGATATTCCCCATCATCATTCTTTTCACTCGCGGCTTCTGGAAGAAGGGATAAAACACCTGTATCTAAATTCTAAACTCAACAATTTACCAAACATAAACATAAAACCTTATGAAGAAAACAATCCTTACAGTAGTGTCCATGCTGGCATTGAGTACAAACATGATGACGGCGCAGGTGCGCTTACAGCCTAACCAAATTGACCAGGTACTGAAAGCGATGACGCTTGAAGAGAAGGCCATGCTCGTGGTAGGCGGCAATCGTCGTATCGAGAACCAAGACAACAATGGAATGGTGGGCAGTCACTCTCATCAGGTGCCAGGGGCTGCTGGTATGACACAAGCCATTGAACGTTTGGGCATTCCTGCCACCGTATTGACAGATGGCCCTGCTGGTGTGAGAATATCACCCACACGTGGCAACGATTCCCAAACCTATTATTGTACAGGTTTCCCTGTGGGTACAGCTTTGGCTTGTACTTGGAATGTGCAGCTGGTGGAGGAAGTGGGCAAGTGCATTGGTAATGAGGTGTTGGAGTATGGATGTGACGTACTTCTTGCACCAGGCTTGAACATCCATCGCTCACCGTTGTGTGGACGCAACTTCGAATACTATTCAGAAGACCCCTTTGTGACAGGTAAGATAGCTGCTGCTTACGTGCGAGGCGTCCAAAGTCAGGGTGTAGGTACATCCATGAAGCATTTCGCCGCCAATTCACAGGAAACCAACCGAATGGGTGTGGACGAGGTAATGTCACAACGTGTACTCAGAGAGATTTACTTGAAGGGATTCGAGATTGCTGTAAAGGAGGCGAAACCTTGGACAATCATGTCTTCATACAATCGTCTTAATGGTCCCTTCACACAGGAGAATGGTGAACTGCTCACCACCATCTTGCGCGATGAGTGGGGATTTGACGGCATTGTCATGACCGACTGGACGGGTTTGCGTAATACGGCAGCCCAGATTAAGGCTGGCAATGATTTGATGGAACCTGGCGCAGAATCACAAATAAAGGATGTTGTAGAAAAAGTAAAGAGTGGAGTCTTGTCAGAAGCCGACCTTGACATCTGCGTGAGGAGAATCCTGCAATATTTGGTCAAGACTCCCAGTTTCAGAGGATATAAGTTCTCCAATAAGCCTGATCTCAAGGCACATGCAGCCGTAACGCGCAATAGTGCCACGGAAGGCATGGTGTTGCTGAAGAATGAAGGCAATGCACTGCCCATGAAAGGTGTAAAGCGGGTGGCTGTATTTGGAACGACATCCTACGATTTCATCGCCGGTGGTACCGGTTCTGGCGATGTGAACAAGGCCTACACAATTGACCTCATGCAAGGACTCAACGAGGCAGGGCTGGAGGTGAACAAGAAATTGGCCGACCTCTATAAGAGCTATCAGAACTATCAAAATAGCATTACTGCAGCCTCTCCAGGACGTGGTGGATGGTTCTGGGGCAAACCCGTATTGCCAGAGATGCCTGTGACCCGTCCTGTCATAGATGTGCAGGCACAGGAGTCAGATATGGCCATCATCACCATAGGAAGACAAGCTGGTGAGGGCTCTGACCGTACAGAAAACGGAGATTTCACGTTGTCCGATACGGAACGCCAGCTCATCACGGACGTATGCAATGCCTTCCACTTGGCAAATAAAAAGGTTGTGGTGGTGCTCAATATGGGTAATGTGCTCGAGACTTCCTCATGGAAAGGTATGCCCGATGCCATTCTGTTGGCCTGGCAGCCAGGACAGGAAGGTGGTTACTCTGTAGCTGACGTGCTGACAGGAAAGGCCAATCCTTCAGGTAAACTGACAATGACATGGCCTGTCACCCTTCTCGATGTACCTTCCAGCGCTAATTATCCCAATGTGCGACCAGCTGCAAATCGTCCTCGTGGAGGAGGTAACAACAAAGTGGAGTTCCAAGACTACACCAAGCATATGGAAGGACTCAATGTAGGCTATCGCTATTTCAACACTGTTCAGAAAGAAGTGTCTTATCCCTTTGGATTTGGTTTGAGTTATACGACCTTTGCCTACAGCAAGCCTGCCGTCAAGGCCACGAAGGATGGTTTCATTGCTTCTGTGACGGTCACCAATACGGGTTCTGTTGCTGGCAAGGAAGTGGTGCAACTCTATGTGTCAGCCCCATCAGGAGGTCTTGAAAAACCTGCTCGCGAACTGAAAGCCTTCGCCAAGACTCGTGAACTGAAACCAGGTCAGAGTGAAACCTTGACGATGACGGTCACCAATTACGACTTGGCATCCTACAATGAGGCCACCCAGAGTTGGGAGTCTCCTGCTGGCAAATATACGCTTGGCTTTGCCGCCAATGTGGAGGATATCCGTTCCACAGCCGTTTATACCCTCTCGAAGATGCAATCCACCAAGTGCCATGATGTCATGAAACCCAACATGCCGTTGTGATCATTGCTTCCTTATAGATAAATAACAGCCATCTGCGAATCCGTAGATGGCTGTTTTGCGCTTCAGGATGGGCTTGAACCAACGACCCCATGATTAACAGTCATGTGCTCTAACCAACTGAGCTACTGAAGCAGTATTTTTGTTATGATGGTGCAAAGGTAAGAAAAAAATGAGAGTTGAGCGTTAAAAGTTGCGCGTTTTTTTGCAAAATGACGATTTTTCCTTGTCAAGACGCACAAAAAGACGTTTCATTTGCATTGTTTGAGTTCTTCTTTCAACTGCCCCCGTGGCACACCCAGCTGGATGGCACGTTGGAAGTCTTGTTTGGCGAGCCGCTTGTGCCCTTCGCGCAGATGGATGTAGGCACGGGTGAGAATCATGTTCTTGTTCTCTGGCTCTAATGCGATGGCCTTGTCGAGATCCATGATGGCGAGTTCGGGCTGTTTGCCTTCTGCCTCTATCTCGGCACGGATGGAATAGAGTTCTGCTTTCTCAGGGTATTGGCTGATGAGGAGCGTGAGGCGGCTGATGGCCTCTTGGGGCTTGTTGGCATTTTGGAAGAGGATGGCCACGCCCAATAAGGCTGCATAGTGGTCAGGTTTGAGGGTGAGCAGTCGCTCGTAGTCGGTCTTGGCACTCTGGTAGTTACGTTGCTGCTGGTAGATGTAGGCGCGGTTCAGAAGGGCGTCGAGGTTGTTGGGCGCGACATCAAGTATTTTGGTGTAGCAGTGCAGGGCTTTGCCATAGTTGCCCAACGTCATGAGGAGGGCCGCCTGCGCTTGAAGGATGGGCACGTTGAGGGGAGTGATGCCGAGTGCCATGTCGTAGCTTTCAAGTGCCTTCATGTGTTCGCCCTGCAGTTCTTGGATATGGGCGATGTTGGCGTAGGTGAGAGCATTGCGGATGTCCTCGGGAGAAAGTTTGAGGGCTTGACGGAAGTGTTCGATGGCTTCGTCGTAATGTTGCTCCTGTGCGGCGGCAAGTCCTTGTTCGATGAACGACTCGTAGGTCTGAGCAGAGGATGATAAAAATGCGAAACCAAGAATGAAGAGTGAAAGAATCCTTTTCATTTTAATAGGCTGGACGGTACTTGTCTTCTTTTTCATCTTCGAGCATGGAGAGATAGGAATTGTAGCGGCTTTCCGCGATGTCATGACGTTCCACCGCCTCGCGCACAGCGCAGTGGGGCTCGTGGGTGTGGGTGCAGTTGTTGAAACGACAGTCGGCAGAGATGCGGAAAATCTCCTTGAAGTAATGGCTGACCTCTTCCTTCTTCATGTTGAAGGTGCCAAAGCCTTTGATGCCTGGGGTGTCGATGACGTATCCCTCATCGCCCGTTTCGTACATCTCGGAGAAGGTGGTGGTGTGCTTGCCGGTTTCGTAGGCATCGCTGATTTCGCTGGTGCGCAGGTTGAGATGGGGAAAAAGGGCGTTGATGAGGGTGGATTTTCCCACACCGCTGTTGCCGGAAAGGAGTGTGATTTTGCCCTTTAGTTCTGCACGAAGGGCTTCCACACCCTCGCCTGTGGTGGCAGAGATGCGTCGGCAGGGGTAGCCGACAGTCTCATAGAGGTTGATGACACCATCTAGGTAGGCCTGCCAGTCAATGTCGTCCTCGCTTTCCGCAGGTTGGATGAGGTCGATTTTGTTGAAAACAAGGGTGACGGGCACGCTGTATGCCTCTGCCGATGCCAGGAAGCGGTCAATGAATTGGAGGGACGTTTCAGGCTGTTGTATTGTCACGATGAGGAAGCACCTATCGACATTGGCGGCGATGATGTGTGACTGTTTGGAGAGGTTGGTCGATTTGCGGATGATGTAGTTCTTTCGGTCGTCCAACTCCGTGATGAGTCCCTGCCGCGCCTGTTCAATGTCCCCTTCCACTTCTTGGGGAATGAATGTCACCTTGTCGCCGATTGCCACAGGGTTGGTGGTGCGGATGCCACGAATGCGGAAGTTGCCTTTAACCTTACAGTCAAAGACCTCTCCCGCATCAGACTTAACGGTATAGCTATACCCTGTGTTGCGTATGACGAGTCCGTGCATCAGACGGTCATAATCTCTTTGTTCTTGGCCTCGAGCATACCATCAATCTTCTTGATGTACTTGTCGTGCACCTTCTGAACCTTGTCCTCATAGTCCTTCTCCATATCTTCTGGAGTGCCGTTCTTGATGGACTTCTTCAGCTTCTCGATGGCATCACGACGGGCGTTGCGCACGCTCACCTTGGCTGTTTCGGTTTCCTTGGCACATTGTTTGGTCAGTTCCTTACGGCGTTCCTCAGTCAGGGCAGGAATGCCGAGGCGGATGATTTCGCCATTGTTCTCAGGCATGATGCCGACAGAGGAGTCGATGATGGCCTTCTCGATGATGCGGAGCATCTGCTTGTCCCAAGGTTTGATGGTGATGCTGCGCGCATCAGGCGTGTTGAGCGATGCCACATTGCTGAGCGGTACTTTGCTGCCATAAGAGTCAACACGAATTTCATCGAGGATGTGTACGTTGGCACGTCCTGCACGGATACGGCTGAGGGCCTCTTCGAGGTGCATGGCTGCGAACTCCATCTTTTCCTCAGCTTCTTCCAAATACTTCTTTACATCTTCCATATTGTTAGGGTTTTAAGTTAAAAATCTATTTTCATTTGTGAGTCTTCTGTCACTTTGGTGTGGTCGAAGAAGAAATAACCTCGTTTGTCGGGTACATAGTGGTAGGGCGAATCAGCCTTCTTGTCTTCTCCCCTGAGAAACCAGTAGATTTCCTTCCATGCCTCCTCGTAGGAATGTCCGTCGCCAAAGAGTTGAGGCTCCATGTTGCAGATGTTGCGAACGATATGGTTTACACGCAGACCTTCTTTGCCTGCTTCCATCAACAGTTTCTGTAGATTGGGCTCAAACCAGCGCACGCTCTTCATTCCGGATAGTAGGAGGGTTGTCGTCTTTATTTCAGCAAGTTTCTTCAGCAATTTATTTCAGCAGAGTCTTTTTCTTCGTTCCGTCGCTATAGGCGGTGATGTACACGCCTGGCTGGATGGGCTGAGCATTCAGCAGTTGCCCGTTGAGGTCATACCATCCCACGATGTTCGGTTCTGTCGTCAAGACATCCTTCACATCCACTGATTCCATCATGAAGTCGAAGGAGATGGTTCCATCGTCTGCCTGCTGGATGTTGGTAATGGCTTTGCCCATCAATTTCAGCCCTTCTATATTATCGTTGAACATGACGGCAGCGGGTGTGGACGTGTCAGTCAGTTCTCGATTCACAATGGAGTTCTGCTCATCCTTCCAAGGGTAGGGAGATGTGCTCAAGTGTCTGTTGTGCAGTCTCTTGTCTGGATCTGTCCATTGTCTCGGTGATCTTGGCTGGATGGCATTCCATTGCTCATAATCCAGATTGTCGGCATGGACAATGTCATAAGAGAAATGCCCTTTCACGTTGTTGACGTTGTTCTCACGCCAGCGTTTAGAACTGAAATCAACATGGGTGATGAGCAGGCCACATCCAGGCAGACCTGCATCCCATCCTGTCCATTGGCGGTTCTCCAAAAGGTAGTACTCGTTGTCGGTATGGTAGATGATGTAGATTTCACCTCCCTCCGACACGGGCTTCATGCCAGTGATGGATGTCGGTTCTGTCAGTTCTGTTGGTGCCAACCACCCCAGATACATCTTTTCCTGTGCTGTATAGTTGGGAGGACACCAGCCGTACCCCGTAAAGTTGCCGCCATCCATCAAGTCCCACTCATCGCAAATGGAATATATCTCTTGACTTATGGCTGCGTTTGTCGGATAGATGTCAGGCAAACCGAGGCAATGCGAATATTCGTGGCATATAGTGCCGATGCCGCAGGATGTGTTATTGAGCCAGAGTTCAGCGCTGCTTGTATAGTTGCAAATCTTGACGTTGTCGTGCGTGTCGATGCTATTGAAAGTCCCAGTGCCTGGCCAGATATAGCCATAACTTGATACAGTCTTCGTTTGCCCCTGATTGCCAGCATAACCTGCTGCGATATAGATGACTTGATCTACCTCACCATCTTTATTCCAATCATATTGGGCAAAATTCCAATTGGGGTTCGCCTCCATCATTTTTTTGGTCGCTTCCCTCATTGCGCCTGTTGCGTTATTCTTTGTATTGGCATCGGGCGCGCTGTAAGGTTGTGCCTTTTGAGATACCTGATAAGGGCCTACGACATCAAACTGCACGTTGAATAGTCCATTGGATTGCTCCTTGAAATAGTCCGCAATGCAGCCATTGCCTGCTATGTCATTTTCGAATCCGGACTTGTTCAGTATCTGGTCATAAAAATCTCGTGTATGCTCCTCTTGAAAGTCCAAGTCAGAGAACGTGAACAGTATGACCAATTGCTTATATGTCTTGCTGGCATCCCATGTGGTTTGGGGCGCGGCCAGTCTGCGTCTGCTTGCTGATTCCAAATTGCTTGACTCGGAACCTTGCACCGGCAGGTCAGGTGTGCAGCCTCCCTTCACAAACTCTATTTCCTCTTGTGCCGCAAGGCGCAGGGGCATCAGGGCAAGTGTCAGCATACAGGCGATGATGGTTCTTGTTTTCATATTCGAAGACGGAATTTACTAGTTGATTGATACAGGGGTGTCGTTGCCCTCTTATTTCAGGATGGTGCATCCCTCGCAGGGTTTCAGCTGTTTGAAGAAGTCGTTTCCCTTATCATCCACAAGGATGAAGGCAGGGAAGTCCTCCACGTCAATCTTCCAGATGGCTTCCATGCCGAGTTCTGGATATTCCACACACTCGATGCTCTTGATGCTTGACTGCGAGAGCACAGCTGCCACACCACCGATGGTGCCGAGGTAGAAGCCGCCATGCTTCTTGCAGGCGTCGGTCACCTGCTGGGTTCGGTTGCCTTTGGCGATCATCACGAGCGATGCGCCGTTGGCTTGGAACTCGTCCACGTATGGATCCATGCGGTTGGCGGTTGTCGGACCCATCGAGCCACAGGGGTAGCCTTCTGGTGTCTTGGCGGGACCTGCATAGAGCACAGGGTAGTCCTTGAAGTATTGTGGCATGCCTTCGCCAGCATCCAAACGAGCCTTCAGCTTGGCGTGAGCGATGTCGCGTGCCACGATGATGGTGCCCTTCAGGTTCACTCTCGTCGATACAGGATATTTCGTCAGTTCTGCACGTACGGCATCAATGCCCTTGTTCAGGTCAATCTCGATGCCCTTCGCACCCTCACCTGGACGGCGGTATTCCTCTGGGATGAGTTCGGATGGATTGCTGTCCATCACCTCAAGCCACACACCATCCTTGTTGATCTTCGCCTTGATGTTGCGGTCGGCAGAGCAGCTGACACCCATGCCGATCGGACAGCTGGCGCCATGACGGGGCAGGCGGATCACACGGATGTCGTGAGCCAGATACTTGCCGCCAAACTGTGCACCAAGACCAATCTTATAGGCCTCCTTCAGGAGTTTCTGCTCCAAATCCACATCGCGGAAGGCACGTCCCGTCTCATCGCCTGTCGTAGGCAGAGAGTCGTAGTATTTGATGCTGGCGAGTTTCACCGTGAGCAGGTTCTTTTCTGCCGATGTGCCACCGATGACGAATGCGATATGATAAGGAGGACAAGCGGCTGTTCCCAGATGCTTCATCTCCTCCACCAGGAAGGGCAGGAGCGTGCCTTCATTCTGGATAGTGGCTTTCGTCATGGGGTAGAAATAGGTCTTGTTGGCTGAGCCGCCACCCTTTGCCACCATCACGAAGCGGTATTCAGCACCCTCCGTTGCCTCGATGTCAATCTGGGCAGGGAGGTTACACTTTGTGTTCACCTCGTCATACATGTTCAGCGGAGCGTTCTGCGAGTAGCGGAGATTGTCCTGTGTGTAAGTGTTGAACACACCACGGGAGAGCGCTTCCTCATCCTCGAAGCCTGTCCACACCTGCTGACCCTTCTCGCCGTGGATGATGGCCGTACCCGTGTCCTGACAGAAGGGGAGGATGCCCTTGGCTGCCGTCTCTGCATTGCGCAGGAACTGGAGAGCCACGTACTTGTCGTTCTCGCTGGCCTCAGGGTCGCGCAGAATCTTAGCCACCTGCAGGTTGTGTTCGCGTCGCAGCATGAACTCCACATCGTGGAATGCCTGTTGAGCCAGCAACGTAAGCGCTTCCTTCGACACCTTCACGATTTCCTTACCTTCGAACTCGCCGACGGAGACACCTTCCTTGGTCAGCAGCCGATATTCCGTTTCGTCCTTGCCCATCTGAAACATGGGGGCATACTTGAATTCTGTAGTTTGAGCCATAATATTAATTGTCTTTTAGTCATTTGTCGGATGCAAAGGTACGATTAAGTGAGCACAATACAAAATGAAACCCCTTTTTTTTCATTTTTATTGTCGAACGAGAGTACCTTGCGCAGAGCGAACGGTACGATTAAGTGAGAGAAATACAAAATAAAAAACATTTTCTTGTTTTTATTTCCGAGCGCGAGTACGTTCTTTCTCCAATAGCAGCGCAGGTCTGTGCCGCGATGGTTGCATGGGGTTCATTGTTATAAAAAGTGAAAATATGGATGTTTCTTTTGTATAGTTCTCGCTTTTTCATTAACTTTGCCCCGACAAACCTTTCTTGTTATAGACACGGACAAACAATAATTTACCAAATATTTAATCTATATGAAGAGAATCCTTTTCCTGGCTATCTGCGGACTGTTCGCCCTGAACGGTGCGGCTCAGCAGCAGTTGGGGCAGAGACCCCGTGTGACATCGCCCGTCATTAATGCTGATGGGACAGTGACTTTCAATTTTTATGACCCGAGTGCTCAGCAAGTGAGCGTGAATGGCGACTTCAATGAAATCCGCAGTGAACGGCTCCGCATGACGAAGCAGGAGAACGGTGTGTGGACAGCGACGACGAAGCCGCTGAATCCAGAACTGTATTCGTACAGCATTTCGGTGGACGGTCAGCGTTTTGTTGACCCTGCGAACAGTTATGTGAACCGTGACATTTCGACGCTGAGCAATATCTTCATCGTGACGAAGGCTGCTGGCGACAAGGGGCATCTTTATTCTGTGAATGACGTGCGGCATGGTACGCTGAGCCGTGTGTGGTATGACAGCCCGACACTGGGGCAGCAGCGTCGCATGACGGTGTATCTTCCTGCGGAGTATGATGGCAAGAAGAGTTTTCCTGTGATGTATTTGTTGCATGGTCATGGTGGCGATGAAACGGCGTGGGGTGATCTGGGACGTGCGTCGCAGATCATGGACAACCTGATTGCGACGGGCAAGTGTGTGCCGATGATTGTGGTGATGCCGAATGGCAATCCGACCTGCAATGCGGCGCCTGGCTGGTGGCATGAGGGCATGTACACGCCTGACGGCAATGCCTTCAACCAGCGTGGTGCGAAGGCGACGATGGAGGAGAGTTTCATGGATATCGTGAACTTTGTGGACAGCCACTACAAGACCATCCGCAAGCGTTCTGCCCGTGCCGTGACGGGACTGTCGATGGGTGGCGGCCACACGTTCGGCATCTCGTGCCTCTATCCGGAGGTGTTCGATTACTATGGCTTGCAGTCGGCTGCGGGTCGGGTGAGGAAGAACGACGCGAAGTTTGATGGGCAGATGGCGAAATTGTTTGCCTCGAAGCCCAGGCTCTTCTGGATTGCCATCGGCAAGGATGACTTCCTGATGCAGATGAACACGGAGCTGAGGGAGTATCTCGATGCACACCAGTATCCCTATGAGTATTATGAGAATGACGGCGGACATATCTGGCGCAATTGGCGCATCTACCTGACGATGTTTGCCCAAAAGATTTTTAAATAACTTAACTTTCGGAAGTTATCGCTTTGCTCGAAGTTATCGAAGTTAATGAAGTTATCGACGATACTTTTTACAGCGAGTTTAAC
>CADCQH010000081.1 GCA_902803605.1 uncultured Bacteroidales bacterium
AGGAAGCCCTCTTTGATTTTTTCTGCCAAAACGGGATCAGAAGTCATGTCTAAGTCCATGCCATAATCGGCAGGAGCATTGCCTGCAATGTCTGTAAAGCGTCCCCATGTGTCTGGATACCCTTCTGGTGCATCGGGCTGATGGAGCACATCGTCAAGAAAAAGGTAAGTCACGGTGGCGACAGGTGTCACCGCCTCGCCATTCATCCATACGGCAGCACGCAAGACCGTAGTTCCCTTGATGGACAATGGTTGTGTGTATTCGTCGCTGGCATCTGTCGGTTCGCTACCATCCATCGTGTAGTGGATGGTGGCCTCCTTGGGCAGATGAACATCACATTCAAGTTCCGTGATAAATGGCTGGTCATAGAAACCGTGCGGTTGGCTGAAGACTACCGACTGTGCCGCAACATGAACCACGAAGGCCTCAACAAGGCAAAGACTCAGAAGCGTGAAAAAACATAAACGTTTCATGCTTTAGGATTTGGAAATTAGGTATTCTTTTTTGTTGCAAAGTTACGCAGAAATCATGTCCAATAGTTTAGCGCATGTTTCTTTTCCATTTCGTCAGGTTACAAACTTCAAATAACTCGCACCTCTGTTTGCTTTCATGATACAAAAAAGGAAGGATGCGCATCACTGCGTCCCCTTCCCAACAATCACTCTTATTCAATAACGTAAAAGAAATATAAATTCGCCGTGTTCTAATGTGATGTTCTATTTGGTTTATTGTTATTTTACCCTGATAGTCCTGCCCTGATGGACATAGTAGCCAGGAGTGACAGGTGTTCCATCCGTCTGTGCACCATTCATGGACACCCAACGGTCGGACTTTTTGCTTTGCTGTTCGATAGACTCAACATCTGCAGTCTGGTTCTCTGGAGCCTGCACCTTGCGATGCTTGGCATCAGCATCAGGCTTGGGGCGTGGAGGAAAATGAGACTTGGCACCAGGCTTGCCTTTCTGCATCCGACGCATCCGTTCGTTCTTCATGCGCTGCAGGTGCATTTTCTCCAGCTGCTGCATCTTCTCATATTGCCGCTGTGTGAGAACGGTGAGGAAACGCTTGTAATAGGCTTCTTCCACATCGATAGTGGCACGACTGCGAGCAAAACGATTGGTGGTCATCTGCTCCAGTTCCTTGTCAGAGGGACGCTGGGGCTTGGCTGCCGGTTGAACCTTAGGTGGACAGGGATTAGCGTATTTGTTCCACACTTGCTTGAGTTCCTTACGGTAATCCACATAGATGGGAACGAACTTGGATGTCTTTGCTTCATCCAGTGCCAAATAGTGAGCCATCCGTGTTGCCACCACCTGAGACAACTGCTCTTCCGTCATTTTCTGGGGCTTCTTACCGCATTGCGGTTGAGCCATCAGTGTACTTCCTGCTATGGCCAGGAATGCTACTGTCATTAAAAGTAAACGTTTCATGCTCATAACTGTGTACTGTATTAAATGTTATAAAATAGTGTTATCAGTGTCCAATACGATGTCTTCCACCATCGAATTGTCAACACCTTCGTAAATGGCTATCCATTCGTCGAGTGCCTCGTCAGTCATGTAACTCTCTACGGATTCTGACTGACTGGCCAACAGAGGAGTCTCCGTCTCTTCCATCCGCTGCAGGGCATAAAACGACACTCCTGCAATGAGTAACACGACAGCTGCGGCCGACATCCAGAACTTCTTTCGGGCGTTCGGATGAGGAGTCATGTCAACATGAAGGGGATGGTCAGCATTGGCGCGAACCTCATCCAATAGATGCCGATGCATGTCCTCGAAAAATCCTTCGGGCACGGTGTAAGGCATCTTCTTGCCGCTGTTGTTCATTAACTCTTCCATATCTCTCTATTTGAATAATTCTTGTTTTATTTTTTCTTTGGCATGATGAAAGGCGACTTTTAGCGTTGCCACTGTACTGCCTGTCACCTGACTGATTTCCTCGTAACTCATCTCATCGTAGTAGCGCATGTTAAAAACAGTGCGCTCCTGTTGGCTCAATCGGAGAATTGCCTTTTGCAGACGAACACCTTCCACATCTTCCCAATCCACATGTTCGGAGGCTTCCAACCGTCTGACCAGCAAATCATCCTCACTCAACTCTGCCATCGTCCGCTCCCTCACTTTTGTCAAATGACGAAGGCATTCGTTCGTCGCGATTCTGTACACCCACACTTTCAACAATTCCTTTTTCCTGAGTTTGCTCAATCCTTGGTACACGCGAATAAAAGTCTCTTGCATCACATCTTGCGCATCTTCGTGACTGACCACCATCCGTCGAATGTGCCAATAGATAGGGCGCTCGTACTGTTTCAGTACTGTTTCAAACGTCGGCATATCATCTGCAGGCCGCCCTTGCTGGAACAATCTCATATCTCTTCTATGTACTTTTTATTTCGAGTGACACGTATATGACCTATCAAAATGACAAAAGTTAATGCAGGACAACTAAATTTTCAAAAAAAATAGTTATCCTGCATTGAAAGTGCTCATTGAGCCTCTCCCTTTTCGAGAGACCAAGAATGCCTTATTTCACCAATACTTTGGTAGATTTGGAGCCTGTACGAACCACATTAACGCCCTTCTGAGGCTGTGCGGATGGAAGACCTGCCAAATTAAAGTATTGTGTATTTTCTTTAGCAGATGCTTGAGGGGCGTTGACGGACATTTCCTCGTCGGTAGCAGAGTAGAGCGCTAAGTCCGTAATGGACACTGCAACTGTGGCTCTTAATCTAAACTGACATTCCGCAAAATCATCTTCTGACTTAAACACAAGCGTAGCATCCTTACCCACTGGCACCGTCTCGCTTAACACAGTCGCCTTGTTGCCCGTATATTTCTTGATGGTCACCGTAATGGTTCCCTCTCCACCTTGCGATTTGAAACACAGCTTGTAATTACCCTTTGCCAATTGGAAGGCATGATATACATTCTGTACATTTTTGGTGGAAGCAGGGTCGTCACCAAACAGTAAAAACAACGATGAGGTTGTCCAACCGTGTTGACCAGGCTTGTACCCTTCCGTTTCCAGATTAGGACGCCATTTCAATGTTTCGTCACGAGGAGAATCCAACGTGTATTGCTTCATGAAATTCCACATGGTCTTACCAGAATGACCTTCAGGCGTCTTGCTCGTATAGGCTTCATGTCCCATTCCTTCTATCACATAATAGATATAAGGGAAACTACCCTCTGTCGCAGCATACACACTTTTTGTGTACTTACCTTCCACAGTCGTCACCTCTGGTACGGGATTGGCTCCGAGGCGTGCCACCATCTCATCCACGATGGTCGGCATACGAGCAATATCAACAAAATTATCATTCTTGCCATGAATATGCAGGAATGGAACTGGACGCACACCAGTATGATGCAGATGGAACTCATTCAGTTGGAAACCGCTGATGGAAGCAAAGGCTGCAAACACATCCGCACTCGTATTGGTCTGCGAATACGTCATCATGCCGCCATTGGAGAATCCGCAGCAATAGATGCGCTTGCGGTCAATCGTATAGTTTTTTGCCACATCTTCTATAATTGCCTTAAAGAACGCCACATCACTGGCACTTTTCTCATCACCTGTCGAATGCCAACCTGGCAACGTACTACCAAACACTGGGAAATAGATGTTTGAGCCTTGCGGATACACCACAATAAAACCTTCGGCATCTGCCACATCTGGACCCATAGGAGCCTTGTCAGAACTATGTCCGCCAGTACCATGCAGTGAGAACACCAATGGGGCATTTTCCATCACATTGTCAGGCACATACAGTAAATAGGAACGGCTCACTCCGTTCACTGTGATATTAACGTTTCTTTCAACCTTTGCTGCGTACATCATCACAGACAGTAGCATCAGCATACATACGGAAAAGATTTTTTTCATGTCTTTTGCTTTTTTGAGTGATTCTTATCTCTGTTTTATTATTTAATCAGTTCTCGTTCCTGCTCCGTGAAGTCTGCCGTACTTTGTACCCAGTTAGGATCGGGCATATACCACCAGAGCGACTTGAAATACGCAGCCAATTTCTGATCCTTGAACACATAACCACGGCTGGCATAAGGCAAATTACGCAAGATGCGTGAGTTGGCAATACCTTCAGTGGTACCTGTTTCTAATTCACCATTCTCCATCTTGTCATAAGGAAGGTAGATTCCAGCATTGCGTTCGTAGTAACGTCCCAATTTAAAGTCATCACGATAAAATAGGATCTGTTCGGGGGAAGAAATAGTGAAGTCGGAAATCGGACGGAAATTCGTGGCATGCCACTCGTAAATGCCATTTCTCAAAGAGAATTCAATGTGTTCCGTATCGCCCCATCCGTCTTTGATAACATGCATCTTACCGACCCCTTGCGTCACACGCCACTGGGCAGCCTTCCACATTGTGTCATTAGTGATGATAAACTGCTTGGCGGTCTTGTCCACTTTGATGCGCAGGGTGAAATCGTCAATCTGATGGTTGGCCCAACGTACAGCAGGTGTCAACCAGTAGGGTATGCTGAAATTCTCATACACACCATTCGACATACGATAGCGATAGGTATGGTGCACCAGGTTCTTACCCTCCTTGAAGTTGGCCTTGAAGCAATAAGCATAGGAGTACCGAATAGACTCCTTCGTGTTCTTGTTTACGAGGTTGTCGAAATTGTCATCGTCCCTGGAAGGTTCCTTCCACACGTTCAGATCAAGGGGCTTAAAATCCGAAACGCCACCCTCTTCACCTTCCTTGATGACATAATTACGGATGGGCAACTTTGTCCCGTTCATCTCCACCGTGAAGTCGAAGATGTGGGGGTGTTTGCCAGATGTGTTGAAAGGACTTTCACCTCCCGGATCATAGGGGCCTCTTGCCTCGAAGCCCACGTCAATGACCTTTGCCTTGCCACGATTTGTAAACTCGTACTGCACATCCACACAGGCAAACTCGTCATCAGTAATCGTGATGGTCAGCACTTCCTTCGTCACAGCCACATCGGTCTCTTGCAACGGGACGATTTGAGCACCGCTCACATAATACACGCCATCGTTGGCGCTGGCAACAAGAGCCAAAAGCCACAAGATTGAGGTTGTCAGAATTTTCATATTCATTTTTTGCCTGATTTAAGTGGTGCAAAGATAGGAAAGAATCTGGAAATAGAAGCTGATTTTCATGAAAAAACATAAAAATACAGGAACAAATGGGTAACAACGCTCCGTTTTTTATCGTTTTTCTGATTATTATTGCTACCTTTGCCACCGATTTAATGATGGCACGTTTTTTTTCATTTTCAATCCTATGGCTGCTGATGACGGTGACGGTATGGAGCATTCCAGCTCAGCAGAAGCCCTTTATTGTGACGAACAGCGATGGCACCCAACTGACCATCATGCTGTGCGGCGATGAATGCTGCCATTTCTATGCAACCCTCGATGGTGTACCTGTCGTGGAGGAGAATAATGGTGACTGGCGGTTGGCACCTGAACTGACGGATTCCATCCACCAAGCATGGAGCGAAAAAAGTTCACGTCTCAACCTGCGTCGTCAAGCGCGTGCCGAGCAAGACCGGATGCGACGGGCATTCGGCTACCCATCCTCTTACAAGGGTCAGAAAAAGGGCATCGTCCTCTTGGTGAACTTCTCTGATAAAAACATGAAGAGTCGCAATACACCCGCCAAGTTCAATAGACAGTTCAATCAGGTAGGTTATCAGGAGGATGGTATGGAAGGTTCCGTACACGATTATTTCTTCGACCAGTCGTACGAGCAGTTCGACCTCACTTTCGACATTTTCGGTCCCATTGAGGTGAAACAGGGTTACGCTTACTATGGCAAGAATGACCAATACGGTGACGACAGTCATGTAGGCGAACTGACCGCTGAGGTATGTCGGTTGGCCAATCAACAATACGACATCAACTGGGCTGACTACGATTGGGATGGTGACCACGAGGTGGATCAAGTGCTCATCATCTATGCTGGCAACGGAGAACATGCGGGAATGGGATTTAGTCCCAATGCCATCTGGCCTCATGAGTCATCCCTCACCATCCTGAAAAAATATGGTGATGGCGAGGGGGCCTTCAAACTGGGAGGATACACCATCGACACCTATGCCATGACGTGTGAATGCCGAGGAGCCAACAGCAGCGTCATAGATGGTATCGGAGCCGCCTGCCATGAGTTCAGTCATTGTCTCGGACTGCCCGATTTCTACGACACTTCTGGCTCCGACAACACTGGTATGCAGGCTTGGGACATCATGGCATCGGGCGACAAGAATGGTCCCGAAAATGATAACGAGTGTCCTTCTGGATTCACAGCCTACGAACGTTGGTTTGCGGGATGGCTCGAACCCATCGAACTGAACGAACCCACCACCATCACCGACATGCCTTGTCTTCACGACCAGCCTGTGGCGTACATTATCTATAATGACGGTAACCGCAACGAGTACTTCCTCCTTGAGAACCGCCAGAACAAGGGGTGGTACCGCTACCTCAGATCCTACACCGACATCCACGGACTCCTTATCACCCACGTGGATTATGACCGAAACGCATGGGTAACCAATTGTGTCAACAACGAAAGAAGCCACCAACGCATGGCTTTCATTCCTGCAGGCAAGACATACGCCACCAGCAGTGCCGCCAATTACCGTTCTCATCTTTTTCCAGGCAGCAACGGCGTGACTGAACTCACCAATGACTCCCACACTTCCCATGGCGGCAAACTCTTCAACAAAAATACCGATACGACCAAGAACATGAATAAACCCATCACTGACATTCAAGAACATGACGGGCTCATATCCTTCAAATTTATGGGTGGCGGCATCCCCGATGCCATCGAAAACCTTTCCCCATGCTTCTCCGAAAACGAAGAAGCATGGTACACCCTCGATGGTGTCAAGCTAACCAATCAGCCCACCACTCCTGGCCTCTACCTCAAGAGGGAAGAGGGACATATCCACAAAGTGATGATGAATCCTTAATCCTCCTTATACCACTCCGCGTACATAATATAATGTTGCGCGATGCCCACATTCAGTTCTTTGGCCTGTTCTGGATCCACCTTTTTAATGAACTTCGCAGGTACTCCACCCCACATCTCACCGTCTCCCACTTGCGTACCTTTCAGCACCAAGGCACCAGCAGCGATAATGGCACCTTCACCTATCACTGCATCATCCAATACCGTCGCACCCATACCAATGAGTGCTCCACTCTTCACCGTGCAACCGTGTAGCGTTACATTGTGACCGATAGTCACGTCATCGCCAATCTCTATCGCAGCCTTTTTATATAATGTATGCAAGCACGACCCATCTTGAATATTCACACGGTTGCCAATTTTGATGTAATTCACATCACCCCTGACCACAGCATTGAACCATACCGTACACTGGTCGCCCATCTGCACATCGCCCACAATGGTGGCATTCTCACTAAAATAGCAGCCATCACCCCATTTGGGAGTCAGACCGCACACTGTCTTAATCAAAGCCATAGTCTCATTTATTTATATCGAGTACAAAGGTACGGACAATTCCCGAATGAGCAAAAGAAAAAGGGGGCCAAAATAGCTGAGTTAACTCAAATCATCAATCGAGTTAACTCAAATCATCAAATGAGTTAACTCAAATATCAAAACGAGGTAATTATAGAGTTTGTCCCATGGAAGTTTTACCGTTTAACAAACTTTTCACCTTGCGGACTTTTTGGTTTCAATATTTTTTTGCAATTTTGCACCATAAACCTATTGCGGAATGGAAACAATCAAAGGAAAAATCTCACAAATTATAGGTCCCGTGGTGGATGTGCAGTTCTCGGCTGAACGGCTACCACGCATTCACGATGCACTGACCATCGAGCGCCAACAAGGACGCAGGATGGTGGTGGAGGTGCAACAACATCTGGGTGAAAACACCGTGAGGTGTGTGGCGATGGAATCGACTGACGGATTGAAGCGTGGCATGGAGGTAGTGGCACTCGGACGCCCCATCACGATGCCTGTAGGGAATCAGGTGAAAGGACGACTGATGAACGTGAGCGGCGATGCCATCGACGGCATGGAAGAGATGGACCGCACGGGGGCACTGCCCATCCATCGGGAGGCACCAAAGTTTGAAGAACTGAGCCCCGCACAGGAGGTGCTCTACACAGGCATCAAGGTGATTGACCTCATCGAACCTTATGCCAAGGGCGGAAAGATTGGTCTTTTCGGCGGTGCCGGTGTGGGTAAGACAGTGCTGATACAGGAACTGATCAACAACGTGGCGAAGAAAAATAATGGCTTCTCAGTCTTCACGGGTGTGGGAGAACGTACAAGAGAGGGCAATGACCTCTTGAGGGAAATGATAGAGAGCGGCGTCATCCGCTATGGAGACAAGTTCAAGGAGGCCATGGAAGAAGGCAAGTGGGACTTGAGCCTCATCGACAAGGAAGAACTGAAAAAGAGCCAGGTGAGCCTCGTGTTTGGTCAGATGAACGAGCCTCCCGGCGCACGTGCCAGCGTTGCCTTGTCAGGGTTGACTATCGCAGAATCATTCCGCGACGGCGTGAGTGGCGGAAAGGGTGGTGACATCCTGCTCTTCATCGACAACATCTTCCGCTTCACGCAAGCGGGCAGTGAGGTTTCCGCCCTCTTGGGACGTATGCCATCGGCTGTGGGTTATCAGCCCACGTTGGCCAGTGAAATGGGGCAGATGCAGGAGCGCATCACCTCCACGAAGAATGGCTCCATCACATCGGTGCAGGCTGTGTACGTACCTGCCGATGACCTGACGGACCCTGCTCCAGCAACGACCTTCTCGCACTTGGACGCTACCACGGTGCTGAACCGCAAGATTGCAGAATTGGGTATCTATCCTGCCGTGGATCCATTGGATTCCACTTCACGCATCCTTGACCCCAACGTGGTGGGCGAGGAACACTACCAGACGGCTCAGCGCGTAAAGCAGATTCTGCAACGAAACAAGGAGCTCCAAGACATCATCTCCATTCTCGGTATGGAGGAGCTCTCTGATGAGGACAAGACGACGGTGAACCGTGCAAGACGCGTGCAGCGTTTCCTTTCCCAGCCATTCGCTGTAGCACAACAGTTCACAGGTGTGCCTGGTGTCATGGTCAGCATTGAAGACACCATCAAGGGCTTCAAGATGATTCTCGACGGTGAGTGCGACGACCTGCCCGAACAGGCATTCCTCAATGTCGGCACCATCGAAGAAGCATTTGAGAAGGCGCGGAAATTGAAAGAACAATTAAGGAACTAAAACAACATGCATCTACAAATCATCACACCAACGGGAACAACGTATGATGGGGATGTGGACAGATTCCAGTTCTCATCCGCTACAGGTCTCATGGAGTTTCTGCCTGGACATGCCCCCATGATAGCAGAGGTGAAGGCTGGCAGCATCCATACGGAACGTGAAGAAATTGCTTGCGGCAACGGTGTGGTGAAGATTGAGGAAGACGAAATCACAGTGGTATGCGAATAAGATTCTTATACATATTAATATTGTGTGGCCTCTTTCTGCCGATGAATGCAGCCGAGACAAAGGAGAAGCTGGATGTTTCCAAACTCATCTTTGAACATTTAGGCGACAGTTATGAGTGGCATATCACGGAAGGAGCCGTCATACCCCTACCCTGCATCCTCATTGAGAATGGAGGTGTGGACATGTTCATGTCCAACCAATTGGAGCATGGCGCGACCTACAAGGGCTACCACATCGCTGAGGAAGGTGACTATGAGGGAAAGATCGTAAATGCCGCTGGTGAACGCCCCTTCGACATCAGCATCACAAAGAATGTGCTGGAGCTTTTCATCGTGTGCATCTTGATTTGCTCTGTGGTTTTAGGCGTGGCTCAATGGTATAGGAAAAATGGTTCAAAGAAAGCACCTGGTGGATTCGTGGGAATGATGGAAGCCGTCATCGATTTCCTCGACAAGGATGTGGCGAAGGAAAGCATCGGACATGGGTATGAACGCTTCTCGCCCTATTTGATGACAGTGTTCCTCTTCATCCTGACAAGCAACCTCTTAGGACTTCTGCCCATCTTCCCTGGCGGTGCGAACCTGACTGGCAATATCGCCGTGACGATGACCTGCGCCGTCACCGCCTTCATCGCCATCAATTTTTTTGCGCCCAAGGAATACTACAAAAGCATCTTCTGGCCAGACGTGCCCGTTTTCCTGAAGGCACCGCTGCCCATCATGCCTGTCATCGAGTTCATTGGCGTGTTCACCAAACCTTTCTCGCTGACGGTCCGACTCTTTGCCAACATCATGGCTGGACACATCATCATTCTGGCGTTGACCAGCGTGGTCTTCATCACCGCCGAGATGGGTGCAGGGCTATGTGCCTCCATGACTGTCGTGAGTGTACTCTTCTGCATCTTCATGAACTGCCTCGAACTGCTCGTGGCGTTCATTCAAGCATACGTGTTCACGATTCTGACCGCCAACTTCATCGGACTGGCGCATAACGAATAAAACAAACAGTCAAACACTTCAAATAGTGAAACCAACAATACTAATAAAGAAAGAAATAACTCAAAAAAACTATCAATTATGATTCTTGAAGCAGTAGAAGCAGGTGCAAGCCTTGCACAAGTCGGAGCAGCCATCGGTGCTGCCATCGCAGTGATTGGTGCCGCTTTTGGCATCGGTATGATTGGTAAGTCAGCCACAGAGAGTATCGCCCGTCAGCCTTCAGCAGCGAGCAACATCCGCACGTCCATGATTCTGACCGCAGCCTTCATTGAGGGTGTGTCTTTGTTCGCCATCGTGGTGTGTCTCCTCGTGGTGCTTAAATAAAAGCCATGAATCCACTCACACCAGACCCTGGACTCATCTTCTGGATGGTGCTCTCCTTCGGCGTGGTGTTCTTCCTGTTGGCGAAGTTCGGCTTCCCCATCATCGTAAAGGCCATCAACGAGCGCAAAGAGTTCATCGAGATGTCACTCCTCTCTGCCAAGCAAGCCAACGAACGATTGGCGAACATCCAGGCAGAGAGCGAGAGGCTGTTGTCTGATGCCAAAGTACGGCAGCAAGACATCATCGCTGGTGCCATGCAGGAGAAAGCGCAGATTGTAAAGGCGGCACAAGACGAGGCACAAACCGTTGCCAACCAGATGATAGAGGAGGCTCGGCAGAGCATTCAGGCAGAGAAGGAACGAGCCTTGCAGGAGGTGCGGCAAGAGGTGGCGAGCCTTGCCCTCGACATCGCAGAGAAAGTAATCGGCGAGCGGATGAAGGATGATGCCTTCCAAAAGCAAACCATCGATCAACTCATCGATAAGCTCTAACCCCTCAGCCCTCAACTCTAAACCCTCGACTCTAAACTCTCAACTCTCGACTCTAAACTCTACACCCTCAACTCTCCCCTTCAGCCAACATGATCAACGGAAGTATTGCCATACGGTATGCCACAGCCCTCTTTGAGGAGGCCAAGGCACAATTCATAGACCAACAGATCTATGAGCACTTAGGTATGCTCTATACCAGCATGATGGCTGAGCCCGACCTCCAGATGGCACTCATCAATCCACGTGTGTCCATCGAGAAGAAATATTCGCTCTTGTTGCTCGCATCGGGTCTTGACCCTGATGCCACCACACTCTACACCCGATTCCTCCGTCTCCTCTTGGAGAACCATCGTGAGAGCCAATTGCGCATCATCATCTTCGTCTATCGCGAAATGTACAGAGAGTTGCATGGCATTGACCACGTGGTGTTCGAGACTGCTGTGCCGGTTGATGACAACACCGTTGAGCATCTGATAGAGCACATCAAGGCACACCGACATCGCGAGGTGGAGTGCGAGCGCAAGGTGAACCCACGCCTCATCGGAGGTTTCCGGCTTCGCATCGGTGACCGCCATTATGACTACAGTTACAGACATCAACTTGAAAAGATAAGGAAAGAATTATGTCCGACCCCATAAAAGTAAGTGAAGTGACAGCGATGCTGCGCCAGC
>CADCQH010000082.1 GCA_902803605.1 uncultured Bacteroidales bacterium
AGGGTGGAGGGTGGGACTCGAACCCACGACATTCAGAACCACAATCTGACGCTCTAACCAACTGAACTACATCCACCATGTAGGGGTTGTCCCTTTTTGCGAGTGCAAAGGTAGGGAGTTTTCTTGGATTGACCAAACAAATCAGAAAGAATTTGCAATTTATTTGTAAAATTCTTTACGACCGGCACTCAGGGTATTCTTCATGAGTGAGCAGATGGTCATAGGACCGACACCTCCTGGCACAGGAGTGATGAAGGAACATTTGGGAGAGACATGCTCGAAATCGACGTCACCGTTGAGACGGAAGCCTGACTTGCGTGTTGCATCAGGTACTCGAGTAGTACCCACATCGACGATGACTGCACCTTCTTTCACCATGTCGGCTGTGACGAAATTGGGCTTGCCGATGGCTGCGATGATGATGTCTGCCTGTTGGCATTCTTCCTTCAACGTCTTTGAACGGCTGTGGCATACTGTTACGGTAGCATCGCCATACTGCTTCTGCATCATTAGTTGTGCCATAGGCTTGCCGACGATGTTAGAACGGCCGAGGATGACGCATTTCTTGCCGCTGGTTTCGATGTTGTAACGCTTGAGCAAGGTGATGATGCCGAGTGGCGTGGCTGAGATGTAGCAGGGAAGTCCAATCGCCATGCGCCCCACGTTGATGGGATGGAATCCGTCCACATCCTTGCGGTAATCGATGGCTTCGATGATTTTTTGTTCAGAGATGTGCTTGGGGAGTGGCAGTTGTACGATGAATCCGTCCACATCGGCATCGTTGTTCAGTTTCTCGACCTGCTTGAGCAGGAAGTCTTCCGTGATGTCATCCTCAAAGCGGAGGAGGGTAGAGGTGAAGCCACATGCCTCACACGCCAGCACCTTGTTCTTCACGTATGTTTCGCTGCCACCGTCGTGACCTACGAGAATGGCTGCAAGATGAGGGCGCTTGCCACCAGCATCTACTATTTTCTTTACTTCTTCTGCGATTTCAGCCTTGATTGCTGCCGCTGTTGCTTTTCCGTCTATCAGTTGCATGTATGGAGGGGTTTTAATTTAGAATTTTCTCATTCTTTGCATCTGCGCCATCGCCTGTGTCATTTTAGGACTGGTCATCTGGCGCATCATCTTGCGCATCTGTTCAAACTGCTTGGTGATGCGGTTCACTTCGTCGATGGATACGCCTGAGCCTTTGGCTATACGCATCTTGCGTGACATGTTGATGCACTCAGGGTGCTGACGTTCGTATGGAGTCATTGAACCAATCATGGCTTCCACAGACTTGAAGGCGTTGTCGTCAATATCCACATCCTTCAACATCTTTCCTGCACCTGGAATCATCGATACCAAATCCTTGACGTTACCCATCTTCTTGATCTGTCCGATTTGTCCGAGGAAATCGTTGTAGTCGAACTTGTTCTTTGCAATCTTCTTCTCCAGACGCTTGGCCTCTTCCTCATCAAACTGTTGCTGTGCACGCTCCACGAACGACACGATGTCACCCATGCCGAGGATACGGTCTGCCATGCGTTCTGGGTGGAACACGTCAAGAGCTTCCATCTTTTCGCCCGTACCCACGAACTTGATGGGCTTGGTCACGACTGTACGGATGGATAAGGCGGCACCACCTCGTGTGTCACCATCGAGTTTGGTGAGGATGACACCATCAATCTCCAGACGTTCGTTGAAGGTCTTGGCTGTATTGACTGCATCCTGACCAGTCATCGCATCGACGACGAGCAGGGTTTCGTTAGGATTGACAGCGGCCTTGATCTGCTCAATCTGTACCATCAGTTCCTCGTCAATAGACTGACGGCCAGCTGTATCGACAATCACCACGTCATAGCTCTTCGACTTGGCCTCCTGAATGGCGTTCTTTGCCACAGCAATGGGGTCGGTGGCTCCTTCTTCAATATAGCAGGGAACGCCTACCTGTTCAGCCAGAACACGCAACTGTTCCATGGCTGCTGGACGGAATGTGTCGCAGGCTGCCAGAAGTGGCTTCTTGTGGTTCTGATTTTTCAAGCGTAATGCCAGCTTGCCTGACATGGTAGTCTTACCAGCACCATTGAGACCAGCCATCAGAATGACCGTTGGACGTCCTGTAAGATTCAGTTCCGTAGCTTGTCCTCCCATCAGTTCTGCCAACTCGTCGTGTACAATCTTGACCATCATCTGGCCTGGCTTCACGGCTGTCAGCACATTCTGTCCCAATGCCTTCTGCTTCACGGTATCCGTGAATGTCTTAGCCACCTTGTAGTTGACATCGGCCTCCAAGAGTGCCTTGCGCACATCCTTGAGCGTCTCGGCTACATTGATTTCGGTGATTTTTCCCTCACCTTTCAGTATTTTGAAAGACCGTTCCAGTCTTTCGCTCAGATTTTCAAACATATCTATTTTTAACTTTAATCTTAACTTTAACGAATCGCTCTAAATTCTTAGTATTCAATCGACAACTTTACCCTTTACGAACACCCTTATATATAAGGTATGCGATGATAGCCACAACAATGATGATGGCGGCAATGCCGATGATGTGAGAGTAATGTGCGATGATGTCGATGAGTTCCTGTTTGGGCATCGTGCTGTGGAATGCCGCTCCGATAGCCACCAGAATGCTGTTCCAAAGACCTGCACCTAAAGCCGTGTAGAGACAGAACGACAGCAGATTCATTTTCGCCAAACCTGCAGGAATGCTGATGAGTTGACGGATAGCAGGAATCATACGGCCAATCAATGTCGAAATGGCACCACGCTTGTCGAAATAGGCTTCAGCCTTTTCCACCTTCTGTGCATCAATCAGACACATGTGGCCAAACCGGCTGTTGGCAAACGCATATACGATTGGACGTCCCAAAGAATAGGCCAGTCCATAATTCACCAAAGCACCAATCAGGGCACCTAACGTCCCACACAGAATAATCATTGGATAGGTCATTTCACCCGTTTCTGCCGCCATGTAAGCTGCTGGAATCATGACCACCTCCGAAGGGAAAGGGATGAATGAACTCTCTATAGCCATGAATAAGATGACCCATCCGTAATTCAGGTTGTCAAGTGCTCCGTTTGTAAGATTGAGGATGATTTCTTCCATAATGAGTGCAAAGGTACGACTTTTATGTGGATTATTGACTATTGAATTTTGAGAAATTCATGAATGAGGCGAATTTTATCAGAAAATGTTTTGCCAATTCACAAAAACTCCCTACCTTTGCACCCGCAAAACAAAAATGGGTAAGTCCTATACGGCCAGCTCCCTTGGAATTCCCCCAGGGCTTGACCGCAGCAAGGGTACTTGGTTGTAGCGGCGCGATGTA
>CADCQH010000083.1 GCA_902803605.1 uncultured Bacteroidales bacterium
ATGGTGCTGACTACTTGTGTCGCAGGGTTTTCGGCATTGTGTACGCTGAAATTGTCGGTGGACGTGTGATTGACGTTCAACATATTCCTCAGCCGTCTGCCGTTCACCCCATAAGCCCCACCCAATCGCCGTTCATTGTGTCGTGCCAACCGCCCGTTCAGATGGAGTGTCCAAGGTTCTGTGCCGTCCTTGGTGATGATGTTGATGACTCCACCTCCCGCATTGCTGCCATAAAGTGCAGAGACAGCCCCCTTCACAATCTCGATTCGCTCTACGTTCGCCATGTTCAGACGGGTGAAGTCAACATCGTCCATCGTCTCGCCAGCCAGTCGCTCTCCATCTACGAGGAAGAGAATCCCCTGACCACCAAAACCGGATAGGTTCATGTGCTTCTTCTGGTTCATGGCATAAGAGAACTCCACCGCAGGCATCTCCTGCTGGAGAAGGTCTTCCACATTGGTGGCATCCACTTTCTCTATGTCGGCAGAAGTGATGAGGCGGGTTGGGATGGGTGAGTCCTTCAGCAGTTTTGGCGTGCGCGTACCAGTGACCACTACGTTATTTAGGTAGAACGTGGAATCAGGTGTTTGTGCGACGGAGTACATTGCACCACAAATCCATATGAAAGATAACAGAAGGCGCTTCATTTCTTCAGTAGGGGTACTTGTAGTTGATAGTGAGGCAGCACTTGGTGCCGGATGGACTCTGGTAGTTCTCCAATTGAATGGCTGCATAAGTGTCATCTTCAAACTTGACGATGAACACGTGGTTGTTGAGTGTGAACACAGGGGGAACGGGTGGTATATCGACCTTGAGCCACGATGAAAGGACGGGATTTACCTCGATGCCCTGATTGCTGATGATGCCTTGGAGCATCTGTTCACGAAGCGTCCAGACGTCCAGTTCATTCCATTCGTCAGGTGTGAAGGTGGCGTCCTTGAATGCCTCACTACTCTCTGGTAGGTCTGCGATGGAGGTATAAGTGGTCTCGTAAGCAGCCCCGCCGTTGGTGCGCACGTTGTTGCGATGCACGGCGATGTGCCACACATCAGGTTCTGGCTGTGCGGCAGTAGGGGTGAAACCACGGAAATCATGGTTGGAGAGACCTGCTCCAAACACATCGTACCAATAGGTGTAGAGGCCTGACTGAGGGCTGAGGGCTGAGGGCTGAGGGTTGAGAGTTGAGGGTTGAGAGTTTAGAGTTGAGGGTTGAGCGTTTTGATCTGGAGCCTCTTCTGTCGGAATGGCGTAACGCACAAACATGCTGGATGTTCCACCCTCAGCAAAGTTCTTGTTGATGATGTTGAAGTCAAGATAATACCAGTCAAGCCAACTGGAGGCATCAATGTAGAGTCGACCCTGTTTAATGTCCACGTTCTCTTTCGGCTCATCATAGATGTCGTCGAGAACACCATGACAAGCCGAAAGAGTGGATATGAGTAATGTGAATGCTGTTAACAGATATGGGCTTCTCATTCAATGGAGGCTTACTATTTATTCATTAACAGCTACCTCGAAGTCGGAGATAATCTTGAATGGCATCTTGCCGAAAGAGTATGTGAGTATGATGCTGGCACCGTCTTTGCCATTGCCCATCAGTTTCACAGAGATTTCACTGTCTTCGTTAAACTCGTAATCACCCTCCATTGGACGTGCTCCTTCAGACTTGTAGTGCATCTTCAGTCCATCCTTGCCAAACACACGATAATAGGATTCCTTTTCTGTATTATACATGATGTTCTTGATGGTGACAGCACCAATGGTAAGATTCCCAATGGTCGTGTTGAGGAGTTGATACTCTGGCATTTCTACTTCGATGGTGCCATTCTCTCGCTGAGTTACTTTGCAGGTGATGGTGACAGGTGGGTATTCCTTGTCAACGGTTACAACGTTGTTACCTGTGTAGTTCCACACTTGAATGTTCTCTTTGTCGTCATCGTTGCATGAGGTCATGCCTACCAAAGCGACGAGCATCAATGCTAAGAATTTAATTGCTTTCATTTGTTTTTGTGTTATTGATTGGTTGATAATCTTGTTTACGTTTTGGATTCATTGGGAACCAGCCTCGTTCCACACGCTTTTTCTGTTGAAAGAGCTCGAGAATGCTCCATAAACAGGAACATCCCACTACCCCCAACACAGGACTCACAATGTTGTTCTTCGTGAAGAGCGATGCTACGATGAAGGCGATGCCAGCAATGAGAAATAGCCACCAACAACGGGTTCCACAGTGATATTCTGATTTAATAACGATGGGGTGAAATACACCTATCACGAGGAAAGTCGTCACAGCAATAATCAGTCCTAAGAAATTCATTCCTAAAAGTTGCTTTTACCTGTAATACCTATTTGAACAGAAATTCGCTGCAAAGGTACGGCTTTTGGGCATACCCTGCAATCCTTATTTGTAATGATTTGTACAAACAAAGGAGTGTTGCCTATTTTCTATTCTTCATTTTTTCATTCTTTCATTTTTTCATTCTTTAATGTGGCAACCGTTCCAGCAAAATCTCTATCAGGCGAGGAACGGCATACTGGTCTAAGTCGTTCTCATCCACCCAAATGTATTCATCAGGAAGGGTGGGGAAAGTGTCGGTATCGAGTAGATAAAAATCGGCAAGCAGAATACGATGTGTAAGCACATGTTTCACGTTCCTACACACTAAAGTGCAGTTCCTCATAGGTTCTTCAGAACTAAAGGTTCCGACCTCCTCATGTCTAATTCCTGCATTATACGGTTCCCAAAGTCCTTGCCAAATGTCACCTGCTGGTCTTCTGCGAATGGCTGTCTTTCCCTTACATCTTATATAAACGTAGGTGAGG
>CADCQH010000084.1 GCA_902803605.1 uncultured Bacteroidales bacterium
ATATTGCCGAATGCTCTGATTGTACTCTCCACCTCCAAGAAATATCCTCTGTTAATGGAGGAAATGAGAGTGGCCGAACACATTGCAGAGATGAGTAAGGGAGTAATTAGATTCATCGTTAAGACGGATGATGCTCTTGAACAAGAATTGCGAATGAATATAGCTTTTTACGCGTATGAAGAAAAGAAAACCGAACAATAGATAAGTTAGCTGAATTAAAACCCAAATTCATCGAGGGTGGTCTTAGAAATGGATATAAAAAGAGTACACTTGAAAGAATATGGAAAGACTGGGAACACAAAGGTATGTACGCCTTCAATAAAACTCATGCCGTTTGCTATTCATGGTTAGGTTATCAGATGGGCTACCTCAAAGCGAACTATCATGAAGTGTTCAATCAAGTCATGAAAGATTGCTAATAAAGTATTATAAAAAAAGGAAAACATGATAAATAGTATTGACAATGATTTGGCTGTGATGAGCAACTATTGCCCAAGCGGACTCTTGTGCCTTTGAAGAAGATTCCACCTCACGATTTATCTTGTCAATATAGTCTTTCATGTTCTGCAGAATACATTTTGTTTTGTTTGCAATGATAAACTAACAAAAATGAAACCACCAGATTTTTTCACAACAAAAACGTGCCTCATGTTTGCCTCAAGAGTACCTCAAGATTACCTCAAGGTTACCTCAAGGTTACCTCAAGTTTTAAAAACGAACGTTTTTCCCTTCTTAAAGGTTGGTTTGTAGTTCGCTGGTTTGGGTTGTCAGTTTTCTGCCTGACGACTGTTTCTGATTGACGGATCAATTCGAGGCTTGCTAACAATGCCTCAGTCATGTAGAGGTGGATGGCTCACTCATGCAGAGATGAAAGCCCCATTCATCGGGTGGCGAAAAGCCTACTGCTGTTTCTTTATTAACGCATGGATATTTTGGGAAAGACAACCAATCGATGACGATGACACCGATGACAGTGGGCTATTTTTGTCATCGTTATCGAAAATACACATATTATTATTAATTATTATTAATATTTAAATTATTAGATTTAACAAATAATACCTTCTTCTGGTAGGAGAAGAAAAATAAATACCCCCACTGTCATCACTGTCATCGTCATCGCTGTCATCGTTTTGGGGGTACAACGGGGAAGAACGCCGTTGTTTCAAGCTTTCCACGCCGTTGTTTTGACAAAAGAATGCCGTTGTTTTTTGCTACGTGGTTAGGGAAAACTTTTTTCGAGCGGATAGCGTTTTAAAGAGGCGGCGAACGAGCATCAGAGAGACGTCGGCAAAGCATCAGAGAAACGTCGGCAAAGCATCAGAGAAACGACGGCAAAAATACATGTGAGTTAACTCAAATCATCAAATGAGTTAACTCGTTGGGGATTTTGAGTTAACTCACGTGTTTTTTCCTCAAGAAAGAGGTTGGCTATTCGTATCGGATGGTTTGGGAGGGTTTTCCGATGCTGATGAGGTGGGAACTGCCCCAGATGACGATGGTCGAGATGAGGAGGGTTGCCACATTGACTGCAAGGATGAGCCACCAGTCGAAACGGATGGGCACTGAATCGATGTAATAGACGGAAGCATCGAGTGAGATGAGATGAAAGCGCTGCTGAATCCAGCAGAGGAGCAAACCGAATACGTTGCCCCAAAGGAGCCCCTGCCCTACCAGCATGATGCTGAAGTTAATGAAGATTCTGCGCACGGACACGTTGGTGGCTCCCAACACCTTCAACGTGCCTATCATGTTGATGCGTTCCAACATGATGATGAGCAGGCCACTGACGACGGTGAATGCGCTGACGAGTATCATGAGCACCAGAATCATGACTACATTCATGTCGAGTACGGAGAGCCAAGCAAAGGTGTGGGCTGCGATGTCCTTGATGCTGAATACGCCATAAGTAACGCCGTTGCGGTCGGTACCCTGATGGATGAACTGGAGTTTGCTTGCCAACTCATCCACCCTGTCGAAGTCGTCCACAGTCACCTCCAAGCCCGATGACATCTCTTCGTCCCAATTATTCAGTTTACGTACAGTATAGATGTCGGTGATGACATAGTTCTTGTCGTAGTCGTTCATGTTGGTGACGAAGATGCCTGCCACCTTGAAACGGCGTGCCCTCATAGATTCCTCTCCCATGAAATAGGCGAAAATCTTATCACCCGTTTTCACGCCAAGGTCACCAGCCACTTTCTGGGAAAGGAGTATCTCGTTGGTCGCCTCTTTGGATGAGAACTTAGGCATCTTTCCATCCACCAGACAATGCTGAAAGAACGTCAGATCATAATCCTCACCCACTCCCTTGAAGGTCAAGCCACGAAAGTTCTCCTCTGTCTTCAGAATGCCCAATTTGGTTGCAAACTTCTGGATGTGTCCGATGCCCTGCACCTTCTTCACCTTCCGTATCAGCGTGTCGTTGGTCAGCACAGGCATCATTTCGTAGTTTTGGTTCTGTGTCAGGCTCAGCACCTGAATGTGACTGCCAAAACCTATGACCTTGGAACTCACCTCATGCTTGAAACCCAGCACCACAGCCAAACTCACCAACATGACCGCCACTCCAATGGCGACGCCCAACATGGCTATACGAATAGCAGGACGGGAAAACCGTTCCCCGTCCTCCGATTTGTCTGCATAAATGCGTTTTGCTATGAAAAGTTCAAAAGCCAATGTAACCTTAACTTTAACCTTCTACTTTTCCTGGATAGGCTTCCAGTGCTTTTCTCAACACGAAGAGTGCCCTCACAAGGTCTTCCTTCTTCAATACGTAGGCAATACGCACCTCGTTCTTGCCTGCTCCAGGCGTGGTGTAGAAGCCCGATGCCGGAGCCATCATCACTGTCTCACCTTCGTAGCTGAAGTCGCTGAGACACCATGCACAGAACTTCTCGCAGTCATCGACAGGCAACTTTGCCACCGTATAGAAGGCACCCATCGGAATGGGCGAATAAACACCTGGTATGCGATTGAGTCCGTCAATGAGACACTTGCGTCGTTCCACATATTCGTCATAGATGTCGCGGCTATACTCTTCTGGAGCATCCAAACTTGCCTCTGCTGCGATTTGTCCAATCAACGGAGGAGAAAGACGTGCCTGACAGAATTTCATCACAGCCTTACGGATTTCCTCGTTCTTGGTGATAAGAGCACCTATGCGGATGCCACATTCACTATAACGCTTCGACACTGAGTCAATCAGCACCACATTCTGCTCAATGCCCTCAAGATGGCAGGCTGAAATGTAAGGAGAGCCCGTGTAGATGAACTCACGATACACCTCGTCGGAGAAGAGATAAAGGTCATACTTCTTCACAAGGTCACGGATCTGATTCATCTCCCGACGTGTATAGAGGTAACCCGTCGGGTTGTTGGGATTGCAAATGAGGATGGCACGAGTGCGCTCGTTGATGAGTTCCTCAAACTTCTCCACCTTCGGCAGGGAGAATCCCTCCTCGATGGTGGTGGCGATGGTACGAATCACGGCACCAGCAGAGATGGCAAAAGCCATATAATTGGCGTAGGCTGGTTCTGGTACGATAATTTCATCGCCAGGATTCAAACATGCCAGGAAGGAGAACAGCACAGCCTCACTACCACCACTGGTGATGATAATGTCATCAGCCGTCAAGTTGATGTCGTACTTGGCATAATAGTTCACCAACTTCTCACGATAGCTGCGATAGCCCTGTGAAGGGCTGTATTCCAGAATCTTGCGGTCGATGTTCTTGATGGCATCAATAGCCACCTGTGGTGTTGGCAGGTCGGGCTGTCCGATGTTCAGGTGATAGACCTTGATGCCACGTTTCTTAGCGTCTTCAGCCAATGGAGCCAGTTTGCGGATTGGCGAACTGGGCATTTCCGTTCCTCGTATGGATATTTTAGGCATATCTAATCAGATAAAGTATTTACCAATTCTTTAATTGCAAAAAGTGTGTGCAAAGTTACAAATTTCTCACGGCAAAACACCCTTACCTGATTAACTTTTTGACATTTCCCTAACGAAAAAGATAAAATGCACAAGAAAAAGACATGGAAAGGGCTAATCCACCAAAGGCAAGGTGAGCACGAAACGAGCACCTTTCTTGTAGGTGTTGTCGTACTCGTAAGTTCCCCCCATCATCTCTGCTCCACGACGAATGAGGGTAAGTCCGATGCCCACTCCCTCGCTATAGTAATCAAGTTTGAGGAACGGGATGAAGATTCGATGCTCGTCTTCCTTGGCAATGCCTATACCTGTATCAGTCACGATGAAATTGACATGCTGTTCATCTTTCAACTTGCACTCCAACGTAATGCTTCCCTGTTTGGTGAACTGATTGGCATTGTCAAGCATCTGCCCCAGCATCTTCGGCAAAGCATCAGAAATGGCAGGAACGGTGAGAGAATCGGGCACAGAGGTGACGAAATGAAGTTTCACCGTTTCTGGACACTTCAGCCTGATGCCAGCAATAGTCTTACGACACAAGTCGTTACAAGCAAATCTGGTATCTTTCGGTACACTTGTCGTGGTCTCGAGGAATGCTGCAGTAAGAAGCTTATCAATGATACCCCGTATGTTCTGGGAATTTTCATGCATGGCATCAAGAATGGTCTCCAACTCATCCTCAGGGATGGACTGATGCCCCATCCGCAGCACTTGAGCAAAACCAATGATAATATTGAGAGGGGTGCGAACCTGATGCGTGAGGTCTTGCATAAATGCAATCTTCTTTTCAAGGGACTCCTGTACCTGCCTGTTGGCTTCAACCAACTCGTCATGACGCTTTTCAATCTCATCGTTGACCATCTGGATCTCCTTGATGTAACCAGATATGGATTGTTGCATGGAGCCAAACATATTCTGCAATTTTCCTACAGAATCTATACGGTCGCTGTGTGGTATCCGCTCATCGAAATTGCCACCAGCAATATGACGTGCCTGAGCAGCAAGTTGGTTCACTGGCTTGATGCTGTTGTTGATAATCTGACGACACACAATGAGCAAGAGAACAAGGCCGATGACAATGACGGCAAGCACAATGTAATACAACCTGTTATATCCTTGGAAAATCTCTTCTTCAGGATAAATAACTGCCATACTCCAACCTGTCTGAGGCAGAGGACGATAGAACACGAAGCAGTTCTCACCATACAACGTCAACTGCCGGACACTGTCCTCGCCGTTGAGCATGGCATTACCCAAAGAAATAAGGTCTGCATCACGATCTGGGTCTGTATCTGTGAATATCGTATGAGTCACCAATTTCTTGGGGTCAGGATGGATGAAGAAGGTGCCTTCCCTACCCAACATGATACAATAAGAACGCTGGGAAGGCATCTGTTCAGAAATAGTCTGGGACAACCATGCCAATGAGATGTCGGTGGATATGACTCCAATGCATTGTCCATCTGAATTGATGAGTGGTTCAGCATAGGAAGTGATCATCTCACGTTTAGAACCGTTCTCTCCATCTCCGTAATCATCAAAAAATGGGTCAACCCAACATGCTTCATTCTTTTGTTTAGGCATGATGTACCATTCCATATCAAAATAACGGTAGTCGTCACTACCCTCCTGCTCGGTCTTGATGCCATCACCCTTTCGTGAAGAGTAAACAGAGAAATATTTACCTTTTTCAGGAAAATAGTAGGGCTCGAAAGAGATGGAACAGCCGTTGAAATGCGGATTCATTTCAATCATACGGCGAGAATAGACTTCCATCGAGTCTGGTTGCAAATGGGTACGCACCAACCAGTCAGTGTTGTTGGTCGCAATCTCCACTTCGTTCAGCACCTCAGTCACCCTCAGCACTGTATTGTTCAACACCTGTGAAGCCCTACGCATGGCATCTTCACGTACATATTCACGAGACCGCACATAGAGGAATCCAAGCGACACCACGAAAATCAGCATCGCAAAGAATATGATCACAAGGCCCAACCTCATGGACAAAGAATGCCGTATCATTGTTATTGGATTCTTCATGGTGCTGCAGTTTCTTCGTTTGACAATGTGGTGGTGTCAGAAGCACCTGTACTGCTGGAAACTCCCGATGCATCTGAAGCTTCAAGTATCTGATTGAGCAAGCTGGTGACAATCTCCGTGTTTTCAAGCATGAGATCGACATGCCGCGTCATTTCTTCTTCTGAAAGATTCTTATAATCCCGACGAATGATGTCACTCTCATCTGCAATCAGATCTACAGGATGCGCCATCTTATCGGTCATGTTATTGATGACGGCCGTCTTCATTCGGTCATCTTCCTTGCTCAACTCATGCGCTTTGATCAATTCTTCATTCTGCTCTGTCAGAGTCTTCGTGGAATCCTGAATCTTGCTGATGTACTCATTCAACGAACGCTGCATTCTGGAGAAACTGTGTTGTAGCTGCCCAATCTCGTCACGCCGTTTGCTATCATTTATTGCCACATGGAAATCACCTTCAGCCATCTTCTCAGCAGAAATGCCCAATTGTTTGAGTGGCCGCAAGTTATAGCGAATGATGAACACACAGAAGAAGAGGAGCAAACAAATGCCCAAGATTGTGATGGTCAACAATGTCTTCTTCAATCGGTTGTAGGGTTCAAAGATGTCGCTTTCAGGGCATACTATGGCCACACTCCATCCAGTATGGGTGAATGGTCTGTAAAACACATAATAGTCCTCGCCTTCTTGTGAAATCACCTTGAAACCACTTTCTCCAGCAAGCATCGACTTTCCCAATGCTGTCAACTCAGCAAAAGGCCGTTCCAAGGTCTGAGTGAAAACCGTTTCATAGAAAAGTTTGGTGCTATCGGGATGGACAAGGAACGTACCACCTCTACCCACCAAAACACTATAAGAATGAGGAAATGGTTTTGCAGATAGGATGTTTTTTGAGAACCAAGTGAGCGACACGTCAACAGAAAAGATGCCGACCGTTTCATCTGCCCTATTACGAATCGGTTGGCTGAATGAAGCTACGTAGTCCGCCGTTTTTGTTCCATTCACATCCTCATCACGGAAAGGCTCCACCCAATATGGCTTGTCAAGCAGTTTGGGAATGAGATACCAATCCATGTAGTAATATTCGTATTCGTCACTACCTTCCTGCGTTGTCGCTATCGAATCGGTAACATTCTCCGAATAAATTGAGAAATATTGTCCCTTCTCAGCATAATAGTAAGGTTCAAAAGCAATAGAGCAGCCAAAAATATCAGGATTGTTCTCGATGATCTTACGGCTGAATGTGTACATGGAGTCTGGGGTATCGATATGCTGCTCGACCAACCACTTCATGTTGTTGGCAGCCACCTCCACTTCATGGAAAGTGTTTTCCACGTTGAGCAAGGTCCCTTCCAACGTCTGCGATGCCTTTTCCATGGCTTCTTCCTTCACGGCTAAACGCGAATAGTGAAACAATATCCCCAAGGCACCAATGAACAAAATCACTACACAAGTCACAACCCAGAAACAGATTCGGGCTGCCAAAGAACCTCTTATGTAGTTGACTATGTTCATTTCACATTTGTTTTATTTGTCACAGGCTTCACCTGTCCCATCAGTTCCTTATAGGTCACTTCCCTGTCTATCATGCCAAATTTTTTCATCAAGGAACATGCCTTCTTCAACATATCCGGACGTACACGAAACTCACGTTTTCCCGTATCTGGGTCTTGTTGCAAGCGAAGAATCTCTTCCAACATCAAACGTTGAATGACACGATTGGTTTGTACACGTCCCTCACGAACATATTTCATCACGATATCTAAAGCCTCTTCCTTATGCGAAGCTGTCCACTCCCATCCCTTCCTGCTGGCTTCGGCAAAAAGCCTTGCTTGTTCACGGTGAGTCTCATAGTAATCGCGCTTCACATACACACCGTTCTCCTGGATGTTGTAACCATGATCCTTGAATCGGAATATGCTATGAGCGGGCATCTCAAATCCAGCCTGCTTCAATTGCAGATATTCGACATAACTGACAGCAGACATCATATCCACTCCTCCTGAAAGGAACAGATTGATGTTGCCCGTAAAGAAAACCCATTCATAGTTGGTTTGCTGCTTCCTGTTCAGAATGAGTGCCAAATGGCTCGGTTCTGACATATAAACAGCAATACGCTTGCCTTTTTCCTTGAGAGGATTCTTTCCCCACCGTGAAATAATCAAATAACTACTGTTCATGGATGTTTGGAGGATATTGACCAATGGCGTTCCATTGGAAATAATATCAACAGCCGACATCAAGGAGAAAATACTTGCGTTGCAATCATCTGTTTCCAGACGATGAAAAATCGTACTTGTCAATGCCGGAGCCTGGATGACCACATCCAGACCAACGTCTTTATAGAAGCCTTTCTCTTTTGCCACATAATATCCTGCAAATTCTGCCTGAGGAGTCCATGCTGTGGTAAACACAAATTTCTCGGCACTCATCATACAAGAACTTAAGAGCATGAAGCAAAAGACAAACACGCTTCTTTGATAATCCATCATCTCGTTTTTCATCATTTATAACAATTGCCTAATGTTTTCCATATTTTTGATTCCTCCCTCCTTATCAACTTTCCTCTAATCAACTCTCTGCTGCCATTCGGCATCATCTCATTTCGCATCACCGTCTTTCTTCTGCATCTCTTCTCTGGTGGGGAAATGTCCCAACCATTTCATCTGACGAAGGCACCACGACTGCCGGCGATACATATAGTTGGTCGGTGATGCCGAATTCATCTTGAGAGGGTTTGGCAACGTAATGGCTATCATCGCACACTGGTTTCTCGTAAGGTCTTTGGCCCGACACCCGAAATGTTCTTGTGCGACAGCCTCTGCACCATAGATACCGTCACCCATCTCGATTGTGTTCAAATAGACTTCCATAATCCGCTGCTTGTCCCACATAAATTCCATCAAGACTGTAAAATAGGCTTCTACGCCTTTGCGGAACCAGGCTAACTTTCCTGTGGAGGAAGTCGGGAAGAGGAACACATTCTTCGCCGTCTGCTGACTGATGGTGGAACCTCCACGGAAGCGTTCTCCCTCAGCCCGTTCGTTGAGCACTTTTTGTATGGCGTCCCAATCAAAGCCATTGTGGATAAGGAAATTCTGGTCTTCGCACGACATCACCGCAAGGGGCAAATCGGCTGATATTTCCTCGAGCGGCACCCATGAATGATGCCATCTTATTTTCTCGCCCCTGCCTACCTGCTCACATGCCCGAATAAACATCAAGGGTGAAGAGTAAACAGGGATGTAGCGAAACATCAATACAAGCAGGATACTTCCCGCCAATAAGACGATGAGCATCCACTTCACTATGTTTCCCACTTTGGAAAAGAACTTCCCCATTGACCGTCGTCTTATTATGTGAGCAGGTGCAAGACCCTTTAAGAAGAAGTCCTGCACCTGCTTACAATCATTTTACTGCAATGTGCCGTCGTTGGCAGCATTAATCATGGCCTCAGAAGCATAGAGCAAAATCTCCACACGACGGTTCTGAGCCTTACCTTCCTTGGTTGAGTTGTCAGCCACAGGATTGTTCTCACCGAAACCTGTGCTGCTCTTAATCTGAGTTGGAGCGGCACCCTGAGCCAACAGATATGACTTCACTGCGTCAGCGCGTTCCTGGCTGAGCTTGATGTTCTTCTGGAAGCTCTCTTCTACAGTAGAACCCTTGAAGCCTGTATTGTCCGTATAACCTTGAATGGCCACATCACAGTCAGGATATGCCTTCAAGACGTTGTTGGTGAAATCCTTCAGGTTGTTCATGGCAGTTCCGCTGAGCATGGACTTACCTGATGAGAACAGGATACCAGAGTCGAAGGTTACCTTCACTGCGTCAAGACCGTTAGCATCCTTCACACCTTCCACCTGAGCATTCTGAACCTGCTCAGCGGCAGCCTTCATCTTATCCATCTTCTTACCAATCAGAAGACCTGCAGCAGTACCCACGGCGCCACCGATGGCTGCACCTGCCAATGTACCACCAGCATTGCGACCAATCAAGTTACCGACCATAGCACCAATACCTGCACCAGCACCACCACCGATAAGACCACCTTTTGCGGTGTTGTTCATTCCACATCCCGAAAGGATGATGAGTGATGCCATTACAACGGCACCAAACTTAATTTTCTTCATAATTTTGCCTGTTTTTTTGAGTTAATATGTTTAATAAATAATGTGTCCAATATGGAGTAACATCAAGTGCAAATATCGTAAATTTTGTTGATATATCTTACCATTACGACAAATAAAATGAAAAAAAACTGATTTTTTCGCAAATTATCAGTAATTTTGTGGCCCGAAATGAATATTCACATCTAAAATAGACTGATAAAAGACAAATGGCAACAGAACTGAAAGACCTGACCAAGCGGTCAGAGGATTACTCAAAATGGTATAATGAACTGGTGGTGAAAGCAGAGTTGGCAGAACAGGCCGATGTAAGAGGCTGCATGGTGATTCGTCCCTATGGATACGCTATTTGGGAGAAGATGCAACGTGTGCTGGATGACATGTTCAAGGAGACGGGTGTGCAGAACGCCTATTTCCCATTGCTGATTCCAAAAAGTTTCTTGAGCAAGGAGGCTGAACATGTGGAAGGCTTTGCCAAGGAGTGTGCCGTTGTGACGCATTACCGTTTGAAGACCAATGAAACGCACGATGGCGTGGTGGTGGACCCAACTGCCAAATTGGAAGAGGAGCTCATCATCCGACCCACTTCCGAGACGATTATCTGGAACACATATAAGAATTGGATTAAGTCCTATCGTGACCTGCCCATCCTGTGTAACCAGTGGTGCAATGTGATGCGCTGGGAGATGCGTACCCGCCTGTTCCTCCGTACTTCCGAGTTCCTCTGGCAGGAAGGTCACACGGCACATGCCACTCGCGAGGAGGCAGAAGAACGTGCCAAGCAGATGTTGAAAGTCTATGCGAAGTTTGCTGAAGAATATATGGCTGTGCCTGTCATCCAGGGCGTGAAGAGCGAGACGGAGCGTTTCGCCGGTGCACTCGACACCTACACGATTGAGGCCATGATGCAAGACGGCAAGGCTTTGCAGAGCGGCACGAGTCACTTCCTTGGACAGAATTTTGGCAAGGCATTCGATGTGCAGTTCCTCAACAAAGACAATAAGGTAGAATATGCCTGGGCTACGTCTTGGGGTGTTTCCACTCGTTTGATGGGTGCCCTCATTATGACGCACTCAGATGACAACGGCCTTGTGCTGCCTCCCAAACTCGCTCCGCTGCAGGTGGTCATCATCCCCATTGGCAAGGGCGATCAGATGGCGATGCTCGACGAGAAAGCCGAGGCCATCGTCAACAACCTCAAGGCAATGGGTGTCAGCGTGAAGTACGACAATGCCGACAACAAGCGTCCAGGCTTCAAGTTTGCCGACTATGAGCTGAAGGGTGTGCCTGTACGTCTCGTATTGGGTGCCCGCGACTTGGAGAAGGGACTTGTGGAAGTCATGCGGCGTGACACGCTCGAGAAGCAGAATGTCTCCATCGAAGGTATCGAGACCTACATCAAAAATCTCCTCGATGACATCCAGCAGAACATTTACAAAAAGGCTGTCACTTTCCGCGATGCACACATCTATGAGTGTGACAACTACGAAGAATTCAAGGAGCGCGTGAAGGACGGCGGCTTCTTCCTCTGCCATTGGGACGGCACAGAAGAGACGGAAGCACGTATCAAGGAAGAGACCCAGGCGACCATCCGCTGCGTGCCATTCATGTTCGAACAGACAGAAGGAGTTGATATGGTGAGCGGCAAGCCAGCCAAAGCACGTGTGCTGATTGCGAGGGCGTACTGACAAAATGGCGTTCCTGACAACATCGTCAGTACCAGCCACAACCCATAGGCATCTGTTTTGTAGGGACATGCTGTTTACATATCAACAAACGATTATTACCAATCAATGAATTATAAATATTCAGACAGAGTATCACGCATTCTTGGCTACAGCAAGGAAGAGGCGCTGCGACTCAACAACGACTACATCGGGCCTGAGCATCTGATGCTGGGACTGATTCGTGACGGGGAGAGCCGTGCCATCGACTTGCTGAGAAAGAAGTTTTATGTGAACATTCCCACTATCAAGGAGGTGTTGGAGCGCACTGTCAGGGACAGCGGTTCGGCGCTTCCTTCCACTGACATTGCACTCAACAAGCAGTCCACCACCATCATGCGCCTCGCCGTGCTCGAAGCACGTCTGATGAAGAGTGAAGAGAGCGATGCTGAGCACATGCTGCTGGCCATGCTGAAGCAGAATGACAACACCGTGGCACGTGTACTGAATGACTGCAACGTGACTTATAAGGAACTGTACGATTCGTTGACTACACAAAAGGCTCCATCGCAACCCCAGAATGACATTGATTTTGACGAGGAGGATGAAGAAGAGGAGAACACTCCCCCACCATCCGACGAGACCTCGTCCAGTTCCAATGCGCACACCACGACCAAGACGACCAAAAAGGGCAATTCCGACACGCCTGCCATCGACAAGTTCGGTTTCGACCTGACCCGTGCGGCTGCTGAGGGAAAACTTGACCCAGTGGTGGGCCGTGAGACGGAGATTGAGCGGCTTGCCCAGATTCTCTCACGGAGGAAGAAGAACAACCCCGTCTTGATTGGCGAGCCCGGCGTGGGCAAGAGTTCCATCGTGGAGGGGCTGGCTCAACGCATCAACGAGCGAAAGGTGGCTCGCGTGCTCTTCGACAAGCGCATCGTCAGCCTCGACATGTCAAGCGTGGTGGCTGGCACGAAGTATCGCGGACAGTTTGAGGAGCGTATGCGCAATATCATCAACGAACTGTGCGCCAACCCCGACATCATCGTCTTCATCGACGAGATTCACACACTCGTGGGTGCCGGCAATCAGGCGGGTCAGATGGATGCTGCCAACATGATGAAGCCAGCTTTGGCGCGTGGCGAGTTGCAATGCATCGGAGCCACCACCCTCGACGAATACCGCAAGAGCATTGAGAAGGATGGTGCCCTCGAACGTCGATTCCAGAAGGTGATTGTCGAGCAGACCACGCCTGAGGAGACGCTCACCATCCTGCACAACATCAAAGACCGATATGAGGCGCACCACAATGTGTCCTACACCGACGAGGCACTTTTGGCGTGTGTCAAATTGACAGAGCGTTACGTGACCGACCGCAGTTTTCCCGACAAGGCTATTGACGTGCTGGACGAAGTGGGTTCCCGTGTGCGCATCAAGAACATCAGCGTGCCCCATGAGATAGAAGAGAAAGAAGCCGAACTTGCTGGCTTCAACAAGCAGAAGGAAGATGCCGTCAGGGATGAGAACTACGCCTTGGCCGGCACTTACCGCGACTATGCCAAACATGCCGCCGAGGAGTTGGAGGTGATGAAGAAGCAATGGGAAGCATCCCTCGAGGAGCACCGTCAGGTGGTCACAGAGGATCAGGTGGCGCAGACCGTCTCCATGATGACGGGCATTCCTGTCAGCAAGATGGCAAGCGCCGAGGGCATCCGCATGAAGGGGATGCGCGAGGAGTTGAAGAGCAATGTCATCGCGCAGGATTCCGCTGTCGATAAGCTGGTCAACGCCATCCAGCGTAGTCGCGTGGGACTGAAAGACCCCAACCGACCCATCGGTACATTCATGTTCCTCGGACCTACAGGCGTGGGAAAGACCTTCCTCGCCAAGAAGTTGGCCGAACACATGTTTGGCACCACCGATGCCCTCATCCGCATCGACATGAGCGAGTATATGGAGAAGTTCACTGTCAGCCGACTCGTGGGCGCTCCTCCCGGATATGTGGGATATGAAGAGGGGGGCATGCTTACGGAGAAAGTACGTCGCAAGCCCTACTCCATCGTGCTGCTCGACGAGATTGAGAAGGCTCATCCTGACGTGTTCAACCTGTTGCTGCAGGTGATGGACGACGGTCGTCTGACAGACACGCAGGGACGCACCATCGACTTCCGCAACACCGTCATCATCATGACGAGCAATGTGGGCACCCGTCAGTTGAAGGACTTCGGACGTGGTGTCGGCTTCGCTGCGATGGCGGACAAGAGCGACAAGGAGGTCTCGCGCTCCGTCATCCAGAAGGCGCTCAACAAGCAGTTCTCGCCTGAGTTCCTCAACCGCATCGACGAGATCATCACCTTCGACCAGCTGGAGCTTGACGCCATTCTCCAAATCATCGGCATCGAACTCAAGGGACTCTACAAACGTGTCGAGGAACTGGGCATGAAGCTCGAAATCACCGAGGCGGCGCAGAAGTTCATTGCCGAGAAGGGCTATGACAAGCAGTTCGGTGCGCGTCCGTTGCGACGTGCCATCCAGCAACACCTCGAAGACCACATCAGCGAAATGATTGTGGAGGAGGAGGTGAAGGCTGGCGACACCATCTTTGCCGACCTTCAGGACGGAAAGATTGTCGTGAAGGCTCAATAGTTTGTCGTAAAGCCCCAACCAATTTGTCGTGAAGGCTCAACAGGTTCCAAGATGGCCTATCACCATTCAGGATAGACCATCTTGGATTTTTCCCTACCTCTCATTTGCATCCGACATAACCTATTATTTATATTATCCAACATAACCTATTAATTATATTTATGACATGAGACTAATTAACTTCACCTTGCTGCTGATGCTGGCAATGACGGGCATCGGCACGAACGCACAAACCCCGTCGTGGACCGCCGACAATGGCAACGGCACGTTCACCAATCCGCTTTTCTATGACGAGTTTTCTGACCCCGACATCATCCGAGTGGGCGATGACTACTATCTGGCTGGCACAACCATGCACGCCGTACCCGGACTTGTCATTCTCCATTCCAAGGACCTCGTGAACTGGGAGAACATCTCCTACTGCTTTGACCGTTTTGACTTCGACGACGAGGCCTTCTCGCTCCAGAACCACAAGGAGGTGTATGGACAGGGCATCTGGGCGCCCGCCATCCGATATGCCAACGGGCAGTTCTATGTCTTCTCCAACGTGAACGGCAAGGGGTTGCAGTGTTACACGGCCAAGGACATCCACGGTCCGTGGACGCACCACAACATGAAGGGGGACATCTACGACCTCGCCGTACTTTTCGACGATGACGGCAAGGTGTATGCCATCCACGGCTACGGCACGGTGAAGTGTACGGAGCTGAAGCCCGACATGAGTGGTCCCGTCGAGGGCACGGAGCGGGTCATCATTCCCGAGGGGAACGGTGTGGGCGAAGGCCACCACATGTACAAGATTGACGGGATGTACTACCTCATCTCCACCGACTACAAGCCCAACGGCCGCACGCTCTGCTCGCGTTCCAAGAGCATCTGGGGACCTTACGAGACGCGTGTCATCACCGCCGACGAGACCTACGGCTACCATGCCGCATCGCTCACCCAAGTGCCCCGTGATGTGAAATACCGCATCGGCGAGGACGGCACGAAGTTCGGGCTCGGCGGAGTGGACAAGGACGCCACCGCCTGCACCAACGCTCATCAGGGCGGCATCGTACAGTACGAGGACGGTTCGTGGTGGGCGCTCTTCATGATGGATTTCCATTCGATAGGCCGCACCGTATGCCTGATGCCAATGACGTGGAAGGACGGCTGGCCCATGGTCGGGTTCGATGGCAACTTCGGACGGGCACCGCGCACATGGTTCAAGCCCGGCACGCAGACGGGCAGCTATGCCGCAGGTCAGAAGGCCGTTGAGCCCCATGCCCCCTACCAGCGAGGCGACAACTTCGACGGCAAGCAGCTCGGCCGAATCTGGCAGTGGAACCACAACCCCGACAACAGGATGTGGAGCCTCAAGGGCGGAAAGCTTCGCCTCAACGCCATGCCTGCCGAGCAACTGATGTGGGCACGCAACACGCTCACCCAGCGCGTCATCGGCCCTCGGAGCATCGCCACCGTCGAGCTCAGCGTCAAGGGCATGAAGGACGGTGACGTGGCGGGGCTCGGCAACATCAACGTGCCCTGCTCATGGATCGGCATCGTGAAGCAGGGAGGCGCGATGACCCTCCGGTGCTTCGAGCAGCTGACCAACGACACCATCGACACGCCCGTCACCCTGACCGACGGCAAGGTCTGGCTGCGATGCATTGGCGACTATGACAACGACCAGGCGCGCTACGCCTACTCCACCGACGGGAAGACCTTCCAAGAGCTTGGCCGTATGATGCCACTCTCCTACCAGCTCATCACCTTCCAGGGCTCCCGCCATGCGCTCTTCGCCTTCAACGTGAAGGGCAAGAACGGCGGTTATGCCGAGTTCGACAACTTCACCGTCGAGGAGCCCGATGCTGACCGCACGAAGAACATCCCCTTCGGCAAGACTTTCCGCATCATCAACAAGGCCACAGGACGCCCCGCTGTCTGCGACCCCCACGGACTGCTCTACGACACTCACTCGGGCGACCGCAGCGAGCGCACCCAGTTCCAGCTCATCGACAGGGGCAACGGACGGGTGTCGCTGAAGTGTGTGGACGGACGCTACATCAAGGTCTATGGCGAGGGCTTGGCTGGCGACGTGCGTTTCACCGCCAACGAGCAGGATGCCGAGGTCTTCCTCTGGCAGGACTACCTTGACCACGACTTCATGCTCCTCTCCCTGAAGAACTACCGCTACATCGGCAAGTCGCCCACCACCGGAAGCCCCTACTCCATGGACATCGCCGGTCCCGACCCTGCCCGACGCAACGGCAGCGTCCTGCACTGGGAATAATAATCTGGAAAATAATATCCGTCCACGGGCGTGGACAGTCTCACGGAGTTCTCGTTCTGGCTGTCTATGCCCGTGGACGGTTTCTCGGAGCTCTCGTTCTGGCTGTCCATGCACGTGGACAGTCTCCCGGAGCTCTCGTTCTGGCTGTCCATGCACGTGGACGGTCTCCCGGAGCTCTCGTTCTGGCTGTCCATGCACGTGGACGGTC
>CADCQH010000085.1 GCA_902803605.1 uncultured Bacteroidales bacterium
CCCTCAGACGGTGGAAATCATTAAGAAGAATTACAACAGTGTGACGGCTGAGAACGACATGAAGCCTATCTCTGTTCACCCAAGAGAAGGTGAGTGGACCTGGCAGAATGCTGATGCCATCGCTAATTTCTGCCGTCAGAACGGTATCAAGAAGCGTGGCCACTGCCTTTGCTGGCACTCTCAGTTCTGTGACTGGATGTTTACCGACAAGAACGGTAAGGAAGTGACGAAGGAAGTCTTCTATGAGCGTCTGCGCGAGCATATCCACACGGTGGTGAACCGCTACAAGGATGTGGTGTATGCATGGGACGTTGTGAATGAAGCGATGTCTGATGCTGGTGCCGCTCGTTTCGGTCAGCAGCCTAACCCATACCGTGAGAGCCGTGCTTACAGACTTTGTGGTGACGAGTTCATCGCCAAGGCTTTTGAGTTCGCACATGAGGCAGACCCCAATGCCATCCTTGTTTATAATGACTACAATGCTTTCCAACCAGCCAAGCGCGACCGTATCTACAATATGGTGAAGAAGATGCAGGCTGCAGGCGTGCCAATCACGGGTATTGGCATGCAGGGTCACTACAACTCTTACGGTCCAGACGAGTCTGAGGTGGAAGAGGCTATCAAGAAGTACTCTGAACTGGTGAAGCACATCCAGATTACAGAGCTTGACATCCGTCTGAATGAGGAAATGGGTGGTCAGCTTCAGTTCAGCCGTGGTCAGGAGGGTCAGGCTCCTGCTCACCTCGTGACCATGCAGACCGACCGTTATATCAAGTTGTTCCGTCTCTATCGTAAGTACAAGGACATCATCGACAACGTGACATTCTGGAATGTGTCCGATAAGGACTCTTGGGTTGGTGTAAACAATCACCCACTGCCATTCGACGAGAATCTCCGTCCAAAGGCTGTGTACTATGCTATCAAGAACTTCGATCCAGCGATGGATAATGCTGCTCCTATCGAGGACTTCAAACCCAATGAACTGAATCAGCCTGGTCAGGAATATCCTCAGGTGAACTCTCAGGGCTATGCTCGTTTCCAGATCAAGGCGCCACAGGCACGTACTGTCATTGTCAGCCTCGGTCTTGGCGGCTCTGGCGGCACTGTGCTGAAGAAGGGTGAAGGCGGTGTCTGGACTGGAACGACTGATGGTCCTATGGACGAAGGTTTCCACTACTACCACATGACCATCGATGGTGCTACAGTGAACGACCCTGGTACCAACAACTACTATGGTTCTACCCGTTGGGAGAGCGGTATCGAGATTCCTGCTCATGACCGTGATTTCTACGCACTCAAGAACGTTCCTCATGGCAACGTGACTGAAATCCTCTTCCACTCACCAAGCACCAACGCTGAACGTCGCGCCTTTGTCTATACACCTGCTGAGTATGAGAAGAATCCTAAGCAGAAGTATCCAGTGCTCTACCTCCAGCATGGTTGGGGCGAGAACGAGTATGCTTGGAGCAACCAAGGTCACGCAGGTCTCATCATGGACAACCTCCTCGCAGAGGGCAAGGCTAAGCCATTCATCATCGTCATGACTTACGGTATGACCAACGATGCAGGCTTCGGCACTTTGGGCAGCTTCAACTACAAGAACTTCGAGACAGTGCTTGTTGACGAACTGATCCCATACGTGGACAGCCACTTCCGTACCATCGCCAAGAAGGAAAGTCGTGCAATGGCTGGCCTGTCTATGGGCGGTATGGAGACCAAGAACATCACCTTGGCTCGTCCTGAGACATTCGATTGGTTCGGACTCCTCAGCGGTGGCACTTATGCTCCAGCTGACTTCGAGGGCAAGGCTAAGCCAAAGTTCATCTTCACTTCTTGCGGTTCGAAGGAGAATCCTGACGGTGTGAAGAAGTCAGTGGAAGACCTCAAGGCTGCCGGTTTCAATGCCTACTCTTACGTGTCTGAAGGCACAGCACATGAGTTCCTCACTTGGCGTCGCAGCCTCAAGGAGATGGCTCAGTTGCTCTTCAAGTAAAAGATGATATGATTGAAATGACCTCGGGGACTTGATGTCTTCGAGGTCATTTTTGTTTCCTGTTACACCCCGAAATAGCCATAAATGCGTGCTCTTCCATGTTTTTGTAACCTATATGAAAATACGTGTAACGTCATAATAAATCCTTTTTTTTCAATTCCCATAACTTTGCAGCGGAAAATAGTGCGTATAGTGCGTACATAGCGCTTACCAAATTTATTTAACCAAAAACAACTTTATAAACAATTATTTTAATAACCAATTTTCAAATTAACCAAAAACATTTTTAGTTATGAAGAAAAATTACTTACTGATTGCAGCTGGTCTTTTGTGCGCTGTTACCATGCAGGCACAGAGACGGGTCGTGGCGTCTCTCGGTTTCGAGGATGACGATCCCAAATACACGACCACCTATTCGCTCACAGCTCTGGAAGAAAGGCCAAGCTGGTGGGGCGAAGACAACGCAAACGTGAATGGCAAAGACGTTGGTTTCATCCATGGTGACTGGGTAAACTGCAAGAGCACTGACCAGTGGACTGAGAAGTATGACATCAATCCACACAGCGGTGAATTTTGTTTCCAGGCAATGAATCACGGTTCAAAGTTGAATCCATGGGATCGTGGTTTCAAGATTGGTCTTGAAGACGTGAAGGAGGAGACTCCTTATCGTGTTTCTTTCTGGGTAAAGGTTGATCCAACAGATGAGAATAATGAAACCACCGTGTTGACCTCATGGTTCTCTCAAGGTGTGGAGGAATTGGATAAGTCTATTCCTAACTATGGTATCGATCAAAGTAAAGAACTGATCAGTGGCAAGACACTGGAATATACTGGTGACTGGCAGCGTATCGTTTATCAGGTGTTCGTGTGCAAGAAGTCCGTGATTGACGCTACCCATGCGAGTTGGCAGGGTAACAATATCTTCCCATGGGGTGATGGCACTCAGAGCTATTGGAACTATTTTGGCGAGCAATTCCCAGATATGTATTTCTTTATTGCCAACATGTTCAGCCCTGCCACTTATTACCTTGACGACATCTTGGTGGAGGAGAATGTGACTGTAAAGGAAGTGACTCATAGCGAGGAAATCATCAAGATAGATTTTGGTTATGCAACCAACATCGCTGCTTTGGCAAATGCTAACGGTGGTACCATTTCGCTTGATCCGGCAAGTGTCAGTGTGCTGCAGGATGGCGATGAAGTGCCAGTGTCTTTCGTGGAAGGTAAGTCTGACGGCTTCCTCTATGTCTTTGTTGATGACGAATTGTATGATGACTCTGAAGTTCTTGTGAATTTTGTAGGTGACAGCAGAGTACTTTATACAGCAAATCAGCGTCCAACGGCTGAGACTGGTGATGTGGCTGTGCTCGGATTTGAGGATGAACCAGCATATTGGGATCCTGAAGTGTATGCAGTAGCTTTGGCTTATGGCAAACCTACACTGAAGAGATCTGAACCAGCTGACAAATCTTTCAACTTGAATTCTGAGGATGTGAATGAAATCTCTTTGACATTTGCTTCTAAGGTGAGTCTGAAGGGTGCAAAGGCTATCTTGGTGGGTAGTTCTAAGAAAGATGTCACTTCTGACATGCAACTTTCTGATGATAAACTGACGATTACCGTTCCTGTTTCTGGTTTGGCTGATGGTCCGTATGATTTCATCATTGAGAACCTGATGAATGAAGACGAAACAGAAACTACAGAGGAGATTAAGATTTCCTTTGAGATTGGTGAAGCTGAAGGCGATGGCGCCACCAAACTTGTTTACGAGTCCAATTGGGAAGGCGTAGCTTCTGAAGGAATTCCATTCGGCTATAGCGGTTTCACTGACGGTAAGGCAGATGAGGTCTTCAGTTCTGCGGCAGAACCTGCAAGTGGCTCTGGTAGTGCTCCTCGTCTGATGGGTAACACCAACGACAAATTCAACGGTATTTATTGGAGTGGACGTAATGGTGCTAAGGCAAGTTTGGCATTTGGCAAATTGGCTGCACAGAAAGCTGACGGTGAAACTTTGCCTGATAACATCACAGCTGAAGAGGCTCTTTGGTTCGAAGAGGGAGACTACGTTATTGAATACCAGATGCTTGAGTGGCAGCGTGATTTCACTGAGTACACCTTTAGCGTCTATAATGGTGAAGGTGAAGCTATTGTGAGTGAGAAGGAAACGCCAAAAGAAAAGATTGAGGGCGTTAACGATGAAAATGTATCTAAGATTACGACAGTTTCTCACGAAGTCCATATAGATGTTCCTGGTTACTATTATATAGAATTTGAACAACCCAACGCAGGCTGGCAGGCTTGGTTGCTGAAGTACATGAAGGTTTCTTCTAAGCCATCATCTGCAGGTGCTTACTACAGTCAGTTGTTGCAAAAAGCAATTGACGATGCTACTGCTACGATTAATTCTGCTCCAGAAGGTTACAATGGTGCTTCAAAGACTGCTCTGACCGAAGTAATCGAGAATGCTCTGAAGGGTCACTATACAAATGCTGAGGAAGTAGAGGCTGTTGTGGCGGAGATTGGTAAGGCAGATGCTGCTATGGCTGCCGTTGTGTCAAGCATCAATAGCTTCCCCAATAATTTGCAGAGCGCAAATGATAAATATAACGGATTGGAAGGTAAGTATAAGAACAGCGACATTGCTAAGAAGGTTGAAGCTCTGATTGCAAGCTACGGCAATGTGGATCCTCTCTCTCTCTCTGATGAGGAATTGAATAAGGTTGCTGCAGCTGTAAAGAATCTTCCTGCTCAGCTTGACAATGTGAAGAAGGCTGTGGATCTGATTACTTATCGTGCAGATAAGGCTTCTCTCTTGGCTCTTACTTTTGGCGTTGACGATGATGTGCTTGACGCTCTTGATGAACTGGGTACTGATAACGTGAGAGTCATTGATGACGCTAATGCTAAGACGACTGTTGCGCTCTATGAGTATCTTGGCGAAGGTGGCACAATCTCTGAGGATATGAAGAACACCACTGTTAGCGAAGAAGTTGATCCAAACTTTGACGAGACGGATCCAGATCAACAGGCAACTCATGACGAATATGGACACTACAAGACTGTTTTGGGCGTTGATTTCACTGGCTACATCAAGAATCCTAACTTCTACACCTTCAGACAGAATTTCAGCGGTGTTGATAACGATGCATTCCCTGGTTGGACATTCGAGCCATACGTAATTTCTGATGATGGTGATGGTAATGTGACAACGGGTCGTGCTAATTTGTCAAATGGCTGGAGTAACACTACAGCAACAGACGAGAATCCTGTCGTGACTGCAGCGTTGAATGCATATTTTGGTGATGCTGAGTACAAGTTCTATCAGGAGATTAAGAACCTTCCTGTTGGAAAGTACAACTTCGTATTGGGTACTCGTACAGCATTCAAGGACTACACTCCAGAAGGTGGTGAACTTGTTCATGAGGTGTTTAACGCTCAGAATGATGAAACTGGGGAATGGGATAAGTACATCTTTGTTCAGGTAGGTGATGCTGAGCCAATCGTTGCTCCATTCTCTTCAGGTGGTGCAAACTTCGAAGGCATAGAGACCATTGTCCGTGACGTGGTGATTGACAAGGAAGGTCAGACCGTGACCTTCGGCGTCGTTGAGCACTATGTATCAGGTAAGGGCTCGAACCAGGGCGTTCCAACGAATGGCTGGGATACCAACACATACGTGAAGAATGCGAAGCTGTACTTCCTCGATCCGCTTGAGAACTATGACTATCAGGCTGCTCTTGAAACCTTGAAGGATAACATCGAAACAGCTATCGAGACTGTAGAGGAAGCTCCTGCTAAGCAGGGTGGCGCTCTCTTCAACCTCGCAGGTCAGCAGGTTGACGAGAACTACAAGGGTATCGTAGTGACTGAAGACGGTAAGAAGTTCATTCAGCAATAAGACATCCGTTCTTTACTGAACATATACATCTAACGATGGTGGCTGTACCTTTTTCAGGTGCAGCCACCTTTTTTCTCTTTTCATTTTGTATTGTGCTCACTTATTCGTACCATTGGCTTCGCCGAAAGTACTCTCGTTCGACAATAAAAATGAAAAAAAACTCTTTTCATTTTGTATTGTGCTCACTTATTCGTACCTTTGCCCCCCAGAAACAGTACTACTGATATACTGAACTTGATTTACTGACAATGAGAATTTTCATACTAACCAGCATCGTCTGTGTTCTGTGTGCTTTGGGTGTCAATGCACAGAATGTGATGTTTTTCAGTTCCAAGCAGGGATTGTCCAACTCGCGTGTGCGCAACATCACGGAGGACAGCCGGCATAATATCTGGGTGACCACGCAGAACGGATTGAACCGTTTTGACGGGGTGAAGATGAATGTATATCACCATGAGATAGGTAATCCGTCGTCATTGCTGTATGATGAGAGTGTTTGCGTGTTTGAATATGAGAAAGACAAGATGCTGGTGGGTACAGCTGCGGGTGTGCAGTTCTATGACTATGCGACCGACCAATTCTCCACCATTCCCTTCATCAGGGCCGAGGGTGACACTGTGAATGCACGAGTGGTGAGTATCTGCCGTATCAAGAAGAGTCGCCTGTTAGTGTGCTTTGCTGGTTACGGCTGTGGCGAATTGCAGAAGGAAAAGGACGGCAGTTTCTGTATCAGACGCATTACGGAGTTTGACATTGACGGCGTGAGCCCTTTGCGTTTCTATGAGGATTCGAAGGAGTCGCTATGGATTGTTAATGGACGGGATGACCTGTACAGGAAGACGGCGAAGGGATTTCAAAAGTATGATAACCTGAAGTTTATCCGCAAATTGTGTGAAACCTCGTCGGGTGCGCTCTATGCCGCTACTTACACACAGGGAGTCTTTGTGTATGACCGCATGACGGATAGTTTCCAGATGCTTGCCTCGAAGGAGGAACTGGGAGGTGCTGTTTTGGGTATCAATCCCTGGACGAACGGACGTCTGTTCATCAGTACGGACGGCGGCGGCGTGTGTGTGTATGACGAACACATGGAGCGACTGGTGAAGAATGTCATCTCCGTGAAGGACTTCGATATGGCGACGAGCAATGTGACGAATGCCATTTGCGACTCGTTTGGCAATGTGTGGGTGGCGGTCTATCTGAAGGGTGTGGTGATGAAGCCCATCAATCAGTCGGCTTTCTCTTATATCGGACAGAACTCTATTCCTAAAAACACCATTGGCAAGAACTCCATCTTCGCCATCGCGAATGCTGTTAATGCCTCTCCTTATCAGAAGGGTATTTGGGCATCGGCAGATAATGACGGCCTCTATTTGGTGGCGGAGGATGGCACCTCGTCGAAGCATTGGAATGTGGATAACACCCCAGGACTGCCTCACGCCTTTACGACCATCTATGACGCATCTCCTTCGGCTGTGCTCTTGGGCACGTTCTATGAAGGTTTGTGGCAGATGAAGGACGGGCGCTTCTCGAACTTGACAAAAGACATCGACAAGGTGTTTGAGATTCGTCCTGCCGCTCAGAAGGATTGTTACTGGATTGCCACCATCGGCGATGGCTTCTACTATTATAATTATGCGACTGGAAAGTCTCTCGCATATAACCAAAAGGAGGGGACAGACATTGTCAATAACCCTTATGTCTATACCATCCTGCCCGTCAAGGAAAAATTGTTTGTGGGTACTGCTGACGGTATGGTGGTGGCTTATCCCGACAAGGAGGGTGTCATCACTAAGAAGAGCACCCGCATCCCAGGACATGGTGCCGTACGCCATTTTGCTGCCTCGCCTGACGGCAAGACGGTATGGGCTGCCACGAATGATGGCTTGATGAAGATTGATTATGCGTCGTTGGATACACGCACCTACACGGTTACTGACGGCCTGCCAGTCAACAGTCTTACCTCGGTGTATGCTGATGGTACAGACTTGTGGATTGGCACGGACTTTGGTCTCTCGTGCATGGACACGAAGAAGGATTCATTCACGAATTTCTTTGCGGATGACGGTTTGCAGGACAATGAGTTCAGTCGTGGCGCTGTGGTGATGCAGGACGGCAATCTGTATCTGAGCGGCATCGGTGGCATCACCTACTTCGATACAAAGTCCATCAAAGCTTGGCAGGGTGGTGACCGTTCTCTGCGCCTGCGCTTGGTGGATGTTCTGATAGATGATAAGGCCATGCACCAGGGGGATAAGTCAGGGAGTTATGACATTCTGCAGGGACTGATTGATGAATGTGGAAGAATCGACCTGAACTATTCAGATAACCATTTCACGTTGGAACTAAGTGTGGAGGGCCTGTACAACCAGCACGTGACGTATGAATACTGCATTGACAACGGCAAATGGATGGATCAGGGTGGCAACAATAACCGTATCGTCTTTGATAACTTGGCACCAGGCACCTACCACATCAAGGTGCGGGCACATGCATTGGGTTCTGTCAGCGACGAACGGGAATTGGTGGCTGTGGTGCACCCTGCTTGGTATGCGTCGGTATGGGCAAAGGTGATTTATTTCCTGCTCTTCCTTGCGTTGTGTTGGTTTGTGTATGAGTATGTGAAGCGTCAGGTGAGACTGCGCCGCATCATGGAACGTAACCGTCAACAGCGTGAACTGAACGAGACGCGTATGCAGTTCTTCATGAACATCAGTCATGAGATTCGTACCCCAATGACATTGATTCTGGCACCCTTGGAGAAAATGATTGGGCGTGACAAAGACCCTGAACGCCAACGCAACTACCTGCTGATGAGAGAGAATTCAAGACGTATCCTTCGTTTGGTCAACCAGATGATGGATGTGCGCAAGATAGAACAGGGTAAATTCCTACTGGATTATCATCCTGTGGAATTGGTGAACTTCCTGCAGAACATCTACGATGTGTTTGCCGCCAATGCACAAAGCCGTAATATACAATATACGTTCGTACACGATATGGATAGCTTGCATGTGTATGTCGATCCAGACAACATGGACAAGATTGTGATGAATCTGTTGTCGAACGCCTTTAAGTTTACACCTGATGGCGGAACCATCTCCTTGCAGTTGACAGAGAAGGGTACCGACTTCGAAGTACGGGTGGCTGACTCGGGTATGGGTATCCCTGACAGTGAAAAGCATAAGGTGTTTGAGCGTTTCTATTCGGCCAAGCATCAGAATGGTTATATGGGTACGGGCATCGGACTGAACCTAACCTCACTGCTGGTGCGCTTGCACAAGGGTACCATCACCGTTGAAGACAATCCGGCAGGGAAGGGCACGCAGTTTACCATCAACATGCCGGTTGGTGACGAGTCTTTGAGAGTCATCAAGCAAGAGACGTTGACTCATGAGGATGAAACGGCAGAGGTGCAGGGGAAGGACATGTCGTCGCTGTTCACTTTCGAAAGGCCAGCAGATACACATCTGAAACATGCCCTGTTAGTGGAAGATGATGAGGCGATACGGCAATATGTACAGAGCGAACTATCTTCAGAATTGTCTGTGCAGACGTGTGCCAACGGACAAGAGGCATGGGATTACATTGTGTCGCATCCAGGTAAGGTGGACATCATCATCAGTGACATCATGATGCCAGTGATGGATGGTATGACGTTGTGCCAGAAACTGAAATCCAACTTCAACACCAATCATATCCCCGTCGTTCTGGTGACGGCGTTAGGCAGCGATGCTGACCGTATCGTCGGCATTTCCAACGGTGCGGATGCTTATGTGTCTAAGCCGTTTAACATCGATGTGCTCCGTACTACCATCATGCAGTTACTAAAGACACGTCAGCTCTTGCAGGGTAAGTATCATGGCGACAAACAACAGGAGGAACATATCGACAAAGTGGAGATGGAATCACCTGACGAGAACCTGATGAAACGAGTGATGAAGGTTATCAATGAGAATATGGATAATCCTGAACTATCGGTGGAAGTGGTGGCAGACAAGGTGGGCATCAGCCGCGTGCATTTCTACCGCAAGATGAAGGACTTGACGGGACAGTCTCCTCGCGACTTCCTCAAATATGTGCGTCTGAAGGAGGCTGCACGTCTTTTGGCAGACAAGAACTACGACATCACGGGTGTCAGCGTTGCCACAGGTTTCAAGTCCCTCTCTGCCTTCTCTACCAGCTTCAAGGCGCTCTATGGCCTCACTCCATCCGAATGGGTGAAACAGCGGCGTGAGGAGGAAGGGTAATATGAGTATGAACAGTGGTGTGAGATGTCCCCACTGCTATGATGTGATAAGCTCCCTGTTCTCCAGGTAAAAATGCATAAAAAACAAAAAGCGCCACTTCTCACGAGGTGGCGCTTCCCTTGACTAATTAACTAACTAACTAATTATTAACCTATTTATGCTTTACTAACTTTTTCTCTTTTGATTTCTGGTGCAAAGTTACGGACTTTTCTTGAGGTGGGTTTTATCCAATGTTTCAATTGCTTCCATAAATGTCACTACCCTAAACTTTCCCTGTATGTTACAAAATTGAAAGAAATTTGAAACATTCGCAACAATATTTCCGAATTATTGGACCGAAAAAGCATAAAAAGAAACAAAACGGTATCGTTTAGGAGACAAGAGCCGCCCCTGTTTAGTAAGGCATTCAAGAGTTACAAGGGTATGTATCATGCGCTTTTTATGTGTTTTGTTGAATAAAACAGGCTTTTTGTAGAATATTTTCGTCTCGACATAGGGCTTTTATCTATCTTTGTGGTGATTTTGATACAATTTCTTATTGTTTCTGACGTTATTGTATATGAAAAGAATTAACTGGATGAAGCAGTCACGACAGGAAAACCTCATCTATATAGTGGTGTGGAGTTTACTTTTTGTAGCCCCACTGTTAAGTCTTTATGTGCGTACAACTAATGATGTGAATCTCGTTTTCGACTGGATGGAGGTGTTTCTTGTGTGGCAAAAGTGTGCCGTCTATTTCTTGCTTTTCCTCATACATAACTTTTTCTTGGCACCATTGTTGGTGCGTGGCCATAAGCGTGTGCTCTATTTCTCCATCGTGGCGGTTGTATTGGTGACGTTTGCGTGTTTTCAATGTAACAACAGGCCGAAGGGCGATGAGCATAGAGGGGAAAGGCCACCTATGGAGCAGATGAGCAGATCTGAATCGCCCTTTGACAAGCATGAGCCGCCGCTCCATGGCAGGCATGAACCTCATAGGGGGCATCGTCCAAGCATGCCTCCTCCCATTGTAGGTGAGCATGACATTTTGGCCGTTATGATGCTCATTCTGATGTTTGGTGCTAATGTTGGCATTAAAGGCTATTTCCGTAGTCGTGATGACCGCAAGAGGTTGGCTGCGTTGGAGAAGCAGAACTTGGAGCAGCAGTTGGAGTATCTGCGCTACCAGATTAATCCGCATTTCTTCATGAATACGCTCAACAATATTCATGCTCTTGTTGACATTGATCCAGCAAAGGCGCAAGAGACGATTGTGGAATTGTCGAAGATGATGCGTTTTGTGCTTTATGAAGGTGACAAACGTGGTGTGCCGCTAATGAAGGAACTGGAGTTTATCCGCAATTACGTGAAACTGATGCGGCTGCGCTATACGGAAAAGGTGAAGATTTCGCTTGACTTGCCCCGAGAAACTTCTGACCGCCAGATTCCTCCTCTGATTTTGATTACCTTTATCGAGAATGCCTTTAAGCATGGTGTCAGTTATCAGCATGATTCATTCATTGAAATGAAGATGGATGTGCAGGACGAACAAATGAGGTTCACTTGCCGCAACTCAAAAGCAGATGTCCCAAATCAAGATAAAGGTGGAGTGGGTCTTGCCAACGTCCGTAAGCGTCTGAACTTGCTCTTCGACTGCAACTACACGCTCAATATCAAAGACACCTCCGATGTCTATTCCGTGGAGCTCACGATTCCCCTCCAATAGATAGTATATTGTAAATTGTAAAAAAAGTACATTTCCATGATACGTTGTCTCGCCATCGATGATGAGCCCTTGGCTCTCCAACAACTTGCTGCCTATATTCATAAAGTGCCGTTTTTGGAACTTGCTGCACAATGCCAGAGTGCCTTGGAGGCGCGTGCTTTTTTGGATCATGATACGGTCGATGCCATCTTTTGCGACATCAACATGCCCGACCTCAACGGTCTGGAGTTTGTGAAGTCGCTTGTAGTACCTCCTCTTATCGTTTTCACCACAGCCTATTCAGAGTATGCGGTGGAAGGCTTTAAAGTAAATGCTGTTGATTACCTGCTGAAACCCTTTGGACTGCAGGATTTCCAAAGGGCAGCAAACAAACTCATGGAGCGGTGGAACGCAAGAGATGGAAAGAATCAGGGGGATGCTCATCCCTCGCCTCTTGCTTCAAATGATGATTCCATCTTTCTTAAGGCTGACTACCGAATCGTAAAGGTTAGCCTGCATGACATCCGCTATATCGAGGGTATGAGCGAGTATCTGAAAGTGTGGGTGGAAGGAGAGTTGAAGCCCATCATCACCCTCTTGTCCATGAAAAAGATGGAGGAACGGCTTCCGGATTACTTCATGCGTATCCACCGTTCCTTCATCATTAATCTGAATAAGATTCAGGAGGTCAACAAGAACCGCGTCATCATGGATTCTGATACTTACCTGCCTATTGGTGATTTATATAAAGAGACCTTCCAAACCTATTTGGACTCTCGCTACTTGTGTAAATAATCACCAGTGTCTGCCTGGGCCGCCTTGACCCCCTGGTCCATTACTTCCGCCGCTATAAGATGTGAGACTGACAGTTGTGCCACCACTGACTGTGGCATCTATATAACCCAGTCCGTTCCAAATCATGGTGCCATCACTGACGGTGATGCCCCTCATGAGTTTTGCTGTACCCGATGTGGATACTATGAGGCCAGATCCCATCGTTCCGGTTGAGGGAACTTGAAATGCGAGCACCAGTGTGTTGCCACTGTATAATCCGTACCAGGTTCCTTTCGCGTAAGATGATGTGGAGTAGCAGGACTGAGAAAGGCTGCCCCCATTCTCCATTCCACCGATAGCAACCAGATTTCCACTCTGCACATATAGTTTCTTGTTACTCTCGCTATTTGCATCGAAAGCCACATCGGGGGTGCCGTGAGAAATGCCGAAAACCGTTCCGCCTTGTACATATAGATTACCATTGGCGTCAAAACCATCAGCACCTGTTCCTGTTGTGGTGGTTCTGGCGAAGGTGTATCCACCTTTCAGATACATGTCACCTGTACTATTGATTCCGTCATCGCCACCGGCAGCATAGACTGAACCGCCAGAGATGGTCAAGGTGCTCTTTGTCTCGATGGCTTCGTGTTTGTCCGATGTTACCACGATGGTGCCGCCACTGATGGTCATGGCTCCTGTGCTTTTGATGGTTTTGGGCGATGCTGTTATTTTGCTGCTGTAGGTGTATTTCGAGCCAGTAGTGGTGGCTGTAATCATACCGTCCGTGATGGTCAGCGTCCCGTCAGCCTTGATGCACTTTCCGCCATTGCCCGTAGCCTTCAACGTCATGGTGCCGCCGTTGATGGTCATGTTGCCGTCCGCATTCAGACAGCCAGCGCCCTTGGCATCATTTTCCTCTGCATCATATTTTCCTCCGCCACTATTGTCAATGTTGATGGTTCCGTTGTTGATTTTCAGATCTCCTTCGCTTTTCATTCCCTTGGCGGCGGCAGCGGTGATATTTATGTTGATGCTGCCATCTTCGATGTAGGTGCTGCCTGAATTCTCGTCCTCATGGTCTTCTGTCTCACCCGTGGTGTCATCATCACTCTCCAATTCCACTTGTATGCCGTCATCACCCACACCATTGATGATTAAGTTACCGCTCTTCATCAGAAAATACTTGTTGCAGTTGATGCCGTCCTTGGCTGCCGACTGGATGTTCAGCGTCAAGTTCTTTACTTCGATGTAGTCGCCGCTCTTGATGGCGTGCGCCGTGTTGCTCTTTACGGTCAGCGTTCCGTTGCCTTGCAGTTGCAGTTGGCCTTTGCTGTAGATGCAGGCCTTTTGTCCACCGTCTGCGCCATCAATTAATGTGTTTTCCGTACCTTTCTTGGCACTGATTTGTATACGTTTCTTGTTGGTGATGTTGATGGCAGCTCCGTTGGGGTTGGTCAAAGTGACGCCTGCCAGCGAGACCGTGCATTTGAAACTTCCGCCCAGCGTGAGGGAACCATCTGTTGATGTGCCACTCAAGGCATAGGTGATTTCGTCATCATCCACCAGTGCTGTGTTGGTTGGGTTGATGGTGACGTGTCCGTCGTTGATGTCCACATCCACATATTGTGCCACATTGCCTGCAATTGTCACGTTGGCTGTGGAACCGTTGTAATTCACATTGACGGCATTGTTCTTCACTTCAGCGTTGTCAATCGTCATTGCGTCAATCTCGTCCAGCCAGATCTTCTTGCCCATGATGGTCACGGTCTTTCCTTTGTCATAAGTCATTTCTCCAGTCTGCGAGACTGGGAATTGGTAGGTGATGTTGCCCACCTTGACGTTTAGAGTCTGCCCTGCAGTTGCTATCGTCAGCGCGAAGGCTATTATATAGATAAATGTGCGTTTCATTTTACTACGATTTTGTGGGTTCTGTCTTTTGTCTTTACAATATACACGCCTTTCTGCATCTGCTCCTTCGTGACCTTGTGTCCCTGCAGGTCGTAGATTTCTGTGGCGTCGTCGAGTGCAGCGTTGGTCACCTCTTCGATGCCGGTGGTCGATTCGTCTGATGTAGAGAAGTACATCTTGTTGAGGTTCGTGAGGGTGAACTGTTGGTCGCCAGCCGTCAGGGTTGTTCCGCTGATGGTCAGTTCCAGCGACTCCGTGTTGACGGAAATCTTGGCTCCGTCCGTCGTCTCAAAAGTTAAGTAGGGATAGGTTTTATCGGCTTGCATTGTCAGTGCCCCTATCCAAGCCATCATTAGTAAAGCAATCTTTTTCATATCTCTGTGTATCTTTTGGTTTTTGCTGCAAAGATAATGTGGACAAGGGATACATGTCAAATTTATTCAACCAAATCCCCTTTTTCTTCAACCAAATGAAGCAATGTTTGCCTTATGTTGCGGAATGTTTTGTTATGTGGTGAAAAAGCGTTACCTTTGCATATCAATCAAATGATGATACATTTTTGTTCAAAGATGAAACAATTATATCCATTGATGCTTGGGCTTATCGGGCTGTTTGTGCTGATGGCTTGCAAGCAAGCACCTTCGGGACTGAAGGGTGGGGCGGATGTTGACTCTGCATTGGTGATGCCCTTAGAGTATGCCAAGGGTTTTCAGGTGAGGACATTGGCGAACGGCGTGAAACTTGTCGATGTGGCTGACCCGCAGACGGATGAGGACAGGATGCCTGTGAGTTATCATTTTGCGTTAGTGAAGAAGGGCGTGGAGGTGGAGGTTCCTGAGGGATATACGAAGGTGGAGGTTCCTGTGGAGCGGACGCTTGTGATGACGATGTTGCAGTTGTCGAACTTCACGGCACTCAATGCACTCGATGTGGTGAAAGGTATTACGGGCACGAAGAATCTTTTCGATAAGGATGTTCGGCAACGGGTGGACGATGGAAGAATCGTGAAGATTGGCATGGAAGGTGAATTC
>CADCQH010000086.1 GCA_902803605.1 uncultured Bacteroidales bacterium
CCCTAAACTCTAAACCAAGAAGAGCCAGCGCTTTGTTTTCCGCTGCTTCCATGATTTCGCGTTCGCCTGGACCTTTGTCGTTGATGCCGCAGAGGTGGAGGATGCCGTGGATGATGACGCGATGGAGTTCCTCTTCGTAGGGGACACCTTGCTGTTCGGCGTTGGAGCGGACGGTGTCGAGACTGATGAAGAGATCGCCAGCGATGGTGTCCTTTTTCCCAGTGAGGAGGATATCATCACTGTAGTCAAAGGTGATGATGTCGGTATAGTAGTCGTGCTGGAGGTACTGACGGTTTACCTCCAGAATCTTGTCGTCGTTGCAGAAGATGTAGCCGATGTCCCCCACCCTCTTTCCATAGGTGGCAGCAACGGTCTTGACCCATGCGCTGATGTCGCGACGGCGGATGGCTGGCATCTTAACGCCGTCTGTTTGATAGGTAATCATTGTCTGGATGAGAATTTAGGGTGAATGGGTTAGAATTGACTATTCTGTTTTGATGTCCTTGAAGCGTTCCTCGTCTCTGATGGCTTCAAGTCCGTTCTTGTAGATTTCGTTGATAGGGTTGAGAATCTCGTAGTATTCCGAACTGCTGAAGAGGTCACGAGCCACCAATGCCTTGATTTGGAGGCGTAGGAATGGAAGTGTAGCCTGAAGCATGGAATCTGTGTATTCGATGTTTTCCTCTTTGGCCTTGGCGAAGAGGATATCCATCAGTGTTTGGGGCACCTCAAACTCGTTGCAGAAGCGTTTGAAGCCTTCACGATACCGTTCGTTGTTGACGCTCTTGTCTTCCAGGAGTCGGGCATGTTCCTTGCGGAAAGCATTGGTGTCGTATTCCTTATGGAGACGTTTCTGATTGATGTTGAGCCATTTGAGGATGGAAGTATTGATGCACCCCTTGGCAGCGAGTTCGCGATGGAGACGAGTGTAATAAGTGGTGTCGAGGGGTACATAGACATCGGGCATGATGCCTCCACCACCATAGACGATGCGTCCTCCTTTGGTGGTGTATTTGAGGGAGTCGGGAAAATGGATGCTGTCAGCACTCATCAGTTCTCCGCTGTTGAGACGGTCAAGCATGTCCATATCATATTTCTTACGATCCCCCTTTTCGTAGGGTTTCTGGAAGCACCGTCCCACAGGGCTGTAGTAGTGGGCAATGGTGACACGCATTTCTGAGCCGTCAGGCAGGGGAACGGAACGCTGCACAAGTCCTTTGGCAAAGGTGCGCCGTCCCACGATGATGCCTCGGTCGTGGTCTTGCAAGGCACCCGACACAATCTCAGCAGCCGATGCTGTGTAACCATCGACGAGCACGACAATCTTCTTGACGTCAATCTTGTCTTTCCCTGCATGATACTCTTGCCGTCCTGTGGTGCGTCCCTCGGTATAGACAATCATCTCGTTTTGGTGCAGGAACTGGTCAGACAGGCTGACGGCTGCTTGCAGATACCCTCCTGGATTGCCTTGAAGGTCGAGGATGAGGTCGGTCATGCCACAGGCGGTCAGGTAGTTGGTGGCTGTGATGAATTCCTTGGTGGTGGTGGAACCGAAGTTGCTGATGCGGACATAACCCGTGTGGTCGTCAATCATATAGGAGGCATCGACGGTGTAAACAGGAATCTTGTCGCGTGTGACCTTGAAATTCTGCACACCTTGTACTCCTGGACGAATCACGCCAAGGTTGACGGTCGTTCCCTTGGGACCACGCAAGCGCTTCATGATTTGCTCACGCGACATCTTCACACCAGCGATGGCCGTGTCGTTGACAGACACAATCATGTCGCCAGCCATGATGCCTACCTTCTCGGACGGGCCTCCTGTGATGGTCTGGATGACTACCAGCGTGTCTTCGTTCATGTTGAATTGCACGCCGATGCCATCGAAAGACCCTGCCAACGGCTCGTTCATAGCCTGCACGTCCTTGGCGGGGGTGTAGGTGGAATGAGGATCCAGTTCACTGAGCATACTGCGGATGGCCGTTTCGGTCAGATGGTTGATGTTGACGGTATCCACGTAGAGCTGTACGATGGCTCCCTCTGCATATATCAGTTTGCGCAGTTGCGCATCAAGTCCGGGAACATTGGTCTGTTGTGCAATGACTGGCAATGTCATCGTCAGGAGACCTGCTACCAGGATGGATTTTATTGTCTTGAAAATGGAGTTCATATCTTATGGTAGAAAATCTTTAACGTCTTGATGATAGGAAATCAGTTCTCGCACGATGCTTGAACTGACGTATGCATATTTGGCATCCGTGAAGAGGAGCACAGTCTCAATGCCTGTGAGGTGGTGGTTCATCTCAGCCATGTCGCGCTCAAACTCGTAGTCTTTTACGCTTCTGACTCCTCGCAGCAGGAAGCTCCCCCCTACCCTCTTGGCAAAGTCGGTGGTGAGCCCTTCGTAGGTCTCCACCCGCACCCGAGGCTCTTTCTCATAAACCTTTTGGATGGCTTGAAGGCGTTCTTCGAGCGAGAACATATATTTCTTCTCGTTGTTGATACCAATGGCTATAATCACTTCATCGGCTATACTTTTTAAGGCACGGTCAACGATATTCTTATGTCCGATGGTGAAAGGGTCGAAACTACCTGCAAAAATGGCGATCTTAAGACCCTTCTCCTGCCCTCCCTGAATGGAGGGAGTATTTACTTTGTTCATAGTTATTTACTCAATTTCAGAAATTCCACTCCCTCCCTCTAGGGAGGGTGAGGGGAGGGTCTCCTCTTCCTCCTCGGGCTTGTCTTCCTCGATGACCAGATTGTTGATGATGAAGTTCTGTCGTTGCATGGTGTTCTTGCCCATGTAGTATTCGAGCAGTTCCTTCACTTGGTCAGTCTTGCGCAGCGTGACACTTTCCAGTCGCATATCGGTGCCGATGAAGTTCTTGAACTCGTCTGGAGAGATTTCGCCTAGACCTTTGAATCGTGTGATTTCAGGTTCTGGTCCCAACATCTCAATGGCTTTCTGACGTTCCTCGTCGCTGTAGCAGTAGATAGTGATGAAGTCGCCCTTATTGTCGGGATGCTCTTCCATATATTTGTCCAAGACAGCCTTCTTGATGCGCTTCTTACGGTTTCTGACGCGGAAGAGCGGTGTCTGGAGGATATAGACGTGTCCGGTTCTGACGAGTTCTGGGAAGAACTGCAGGAAGAAGGTGATCATCAGCAATCGGATGTGCATACCATCGACATCGGCATCGGTTGCAACGATGACCTTATTGTAGCGCAGACCGTCCAAGCCATCCTCGATGTTGAGGGCAGCCTGCAAAAGATTGAACTCCTCATTCTCATATACGACCTTCTTCGTCATGCCATAGGAGTTGAGGGGTTTTCCTCTAAGCGAGAATACGGCTTGCGTCATCACATCGCGGCTCTTTGTAATGCTTCCGCTGGCAGAGTCACCCTCTGTGATGAAGATGGAACTCTCCTCCTTCAGCTCACCTTTTGGGTCATTGAGGTGAATCTTGCAGTCGCGCAATTTGCGATTGTGAAGATTGGCTTTCTTGGCACGTTCACGTGCCAGTTTCGTCACACCTGCAATTGCTTTACGATCCCGTTCGTTATCCTTGATTTTCTCCTCGATAATCTCTGCCACATCGAGGTTCTTGTGTAGGTAGTTATCGACCTCTGTCTTAACGAAGTCGCCCACAAATTTGTTCACGCTGATGCCCCCATTCGGCTCCATGGTCAACGATCCCAACTTAATCTTTGTCTGCGACTCAAACTGTGGTTCCTGCACGTTGATGGCAATGGCAGCAATGATGCCCGAACGAATGTCACTATATTCGTAATTCTTGCCGTAGAACTCCTTGATGGTACGGGCAATATGCTCCTTGAAGGCACTCTGATGAGTACCTCCTTGAATCGTGTGCTGACCATTTACAAATGAATGGTACTCCTCACCGTATTGCTGATTGGTATGGGTGAAGGCAATCTCAATGTCATCACCTTTCAAGTGGATAATCTCATACAAGGGATTGGCATCCATCGTGTCCTTCAGGAGGTCTTTCAAACCATTGCGGCTCACGATGCGGCTACCATTGTAGTAAATCTCCAGACCAGTATTCAGGTAGGTGTAGTTGCGCAGCATATTGCTGACGAACTCATCCTGAAACTTATAGTTGAGGAAGAGTGTGTCATCGGGAGTGAAGGAGATGAATGTGCCGTTCTCCTCTGTTGTCTTCTCCGTCTGGTCATCCACCAACTTGCCCTTCTCAAACACAGCCGTGCGCACCACCCCATCACGATAACTCCTGACCTCAAAACGGTTAGACAGGGCATTTACAGCCTTCGTACCCACACCGTTCAGACCGATGGACTTCTGGAATGCCTTTGAGTCATACTTGCCACCTGTATTCAGGATGCTCACAGCCTCAATCATCTTTCCCTGCGGAATACCTCGACCATAGTCACGCACCGTCACAACCCTGTTGTCCATCACCTCCACCTCAATGCGCTTGCCGGCATTCATCTTGAACTCATCGATACTGTTATCAATAATCTCTTTCAGCAACACATAGATGCCATCCTCTGCATGGCTGCCATCGCCCAAGCGGCCGATGTACATGCCAGGACGCAGACGGATGTGCTCCACACCTGTCAGGGTGATGATGTTCGCATCATCGTAATGAGTTTCTGGGGTATTGTTTAGGTTTAGTTCTTCCATTATTTTATCTCTTTCTTATAGCACCTTCTTCTCTTATGCAGTCTCCTTTCAAAATAAATCCATTGCTGCTGCACCTTGTCGTTCGACTCCAACTCTGGGTTCGTCTCTACATAATCATAACCTTCCGAAATGTAGATGGGCAACAAGTCGTAGAACAAGATGGCATTCACGCCCTTGCTTTGATACTCAGGCAATACGCCCACCAACATCAAGTCCAATGTCTTGGGTTTCTTTATTTTCAAGGCTTTCAACAAATGCCACCAACCGAATGGGGTAAGTTTACCTTTCGCCTTCTGCAAAGCCTTCGACATAGATGGCATAGAGATGCCCACAGCCACCAACCGTCCGTTCGCCTCCGTCACCAGACTCACCAACTTCAGGTCAAGCACTGGCAGATACATCTTCACATATTGATTGATTTGCTTCTGACTCAGTTCGCTGTAACCGAACAATGGCTTGAAAGCCTCGTTGATGACAGAGAAAATCTCCTGACCATACTCTTTCGCAATCTTCTTGGCAGAAGTGTATTTCTTGATGTGGAGGTCATACTTCTTCATCACAATTTCAGCAATCTTCTTCAGTCGCTCAGGCAGACCCGTCTCCTTCGGCACCGTCATCAGCATCTCAATCCAGTCAGCATCCTTCTCATATCCAAGACGCTCAATGTGATGTTGGTAATATGGATAATTGTAGATGGTCGCCATCGTCGAAAGTTCCTCAAAACCTTCAATCAGCAAACCCTCCGCATCCATATCAGTGAAACCAAGAGGTCCCTGGATAGTATCCATGCCGCGTTCCCTACCCCACTCTTCCACAGCCTTCAGCAAAGCCTCACTCACCTCTTCGTCATCCACAAAGTCAATCCATCCGAAACGTACATTCTTCAGATTCCAGGTCTTGTTCGCCTTCTTGTTGATGATGGCAGCCACGCGGCCTACCAATTTTTCATCCTTGTAGGCCAAGAAATAGGCAGCCTCACAAAACTCCATCGCCGCATTCTTCTCAGAAAACGTATTCAGCATATCCTCATAAAGATCAGGCACCGAATACGGGTTGTTCTTGTACAGTTCGTAATTGAACCGAATAAACTGTTTCAGTTCTTTTTTTGTCTCAACTTTCTTAATAGTCACCATTATTCACACAAATTTTCGGCAAAGATACAACTTTTTTCACTTTTATTTTGCTCGTATCCTTAATATTAACTAATTTTACCGCCAGAAAACCATACAAACCAATAAAAAAACTAAATCTTATGTGTAATCTAAAAGCTATTATCTTTGCAAGCGCAACCATGTTGTGCAGTATGACTGCTGTCGCTCAGGAGGAGAGCAGCATAGAAGGTGGATACCTGGCCGAAGCACAAGAACTGGGTTATTTGCCATATTCCTACAACTTCATCCAAGTGCAAGGGGGATTCGGATCGACATTCACAGATGTCAGTTGCTGGAAACTTCTCGCCCCCACCTACAGTTTTGCTGTTGGTCGTATGTTCTCCCCTATTATTGGTGCACGCATCCACGTGAATGGATGGAAAGGCAAAGGAGGATTCGATGATTATCTCTATATGGGTCGTGAGCAGGAAATGCACAGTTCATCTGTACTGAAGTACAAATACAGTTACATCAACACTGACCTTGACCTTATGGTGAATATCTTCAACATCTTCTCGAAGAAAGTTCATCGTCCTTTCGACATCTATATGATTGGTGGTCTTGGTGTCAACTACGCTTGGCATAACAAGCAGTTTGAAGGTATCATTTCCAACTACGAGGTGGGAAGCGACATCACCAATGCATGGGGACCCACCCAAAGTCGTGAAAACATCCTGAGCCGTAACCTCCGTTTGGGTCTTTTGGCAGACGTCAACATCGCCAAGCACTGGAGTGTTGGTGCTGAAGTGGATTTCAACGCCCTCGATGACCGTTTTAACAGCAAGTATAAGAATGCCGATGATTGGATGATGACAGCTCAACTCTCTGTTACTTATAAGTTCGGCTTCAAGCCAGCGCCAGCTCCAAAGGCTCCAGCTGTTACAGCCACACCTGTTTATCAGGAAACCAAACAAGCAGAAACTGTTCCGACCCCAGCTCCAAAGCCTGTTGTAGTTGAGACTCCAGTGAAGGAGACCATTTTCTATGCACTGCGTGAGAGTGACCTCACTTCTGACCGCGAAAGCATTTGCAACAAAGTCGTTGACTGGTGCAAGAAATATCCTAACAAGACCATCACTATCAGTGGTTATGCTGACAAGGGTACTGGCAATCCAAAACTCAACGTAGGCTATGCTCAGCAGCGTGCTGAGAAGGTGGCTGACATGTTGAAGAAGAAGGGTGTTCCAGCCAGCCAGATGAACGTGAAGTCCTATGGTGATACCGTACAGCCTTTCGCTGAAAACGATAAGAACCGTTGTGTGATTATCGAAGGCAAGTAAATCGCGAATGACAATAAAATAAAACGAATGGGCTGACGCTGCGTTAGCCCATTCGTTTTATTTGACATATTCGCTGACAGAACTCATTTTCACTTTCGTGAAGCCTTTGTCACGTTGACAAACTTAATTTTCACTTTCGTGGAGGCTTTGTCACGCTGACAAACTTAATTTTCACTTTCGTGGAAGCTTTGTCATGCTGACAAACTCGATTTTCACTTTCGTGGGACTTTTGTCACGCAGATGTTCTTCTCCCCCACCCTACATATCGTCAAGCATGATGAAGGAGGCCCAGAAGAAGGGGTCGGTGTAGCCTGCGGAGCGGACTCGCTCTTGGGCTTGCTTAAAGGCGGCGTGACGGGTGGCACCTTGCATGAGCGCTTGGTAAAAACTGGTCATCATCATCTGGGTGGCACGGTCGTTGACGCTCCAAAGACTCATCAGGATGGTTTGGGCACCAGCCTTCTTGAAACCACGCTGGAGGCCGAAAACTCCGTCTTCCTTGATGTCACCCAGTCCCGTTTCACAGGCAGAGAGGACGATCATGTCGAGACCTCGCAAGTCCATCATGGA
>CADCQH010000087.1 GCA_902803605.1 uncultured Bacteroidales bacterium
AGTAGAAGCCACTATCGCTGCTGACGTAGTCAACCATTATATCTGGCGTGGCCAAGACTTGGGTCACACCGCGTTCCAACCAACTCTTGGTGTCGCCTACAAGGGACTCTCGCTCACAGCATGGGGCAGTACAGGACTGACCGAATCTGCCGATACAAGGGAACTGGACCTCACCCTCGGCTACACCATCGGAGGCTTCAACATCGGTATCTGCGACTACTGGTTCAGCGAGGGTCAAGACCCCGATGGTCGCTACTTCAAATACGAAGCCCACGAGACCAATCATGTATTCGAGGCTAATGTAGGCTACGACTTCGGCATCGCATCCTTGCAATGGTACACCAACTTCGCCGGCAACGACGGTGTGAAAAAGAACGGCAAACGTGCCTACAGTTCCTACTTCGAGGTTTCCGCTCCATTCAAACTCGCCACATGCGACTGGACTGCCACCGCAGGAGCCGTTCCCCACTACACCACAGCCTACGGAACAACAGGCTTCGCCGTGACCAACCTCTCTCTAAAGGCCACGAAGGACATCAAAATCACAGACTCCTTCAGTGTCCCCATCTTCGGACAATTTGTCGGTAACCCATGCAGCCAACACGCCTATCTGGTGTTTGGATTCACATTGCAACCATAAGCCTGCCCCTTTCCCTCTCCCTCACCTCAAGGAGGGAGGGGGACTCCTTTGGAAAATACACATTATTATAATATATGAACACTAAGTACATCTTCGTCACAGGAGGCGTGGTTTCCTCCTTGGGAAAGGGAATCATCTCCGCATCGATCGGCAAACTATTGCTGGCACGTGGCTATAAAGTCACTATCCAGAAGTTCGACCCCTACATCAACATCGATCCGGGCACGCTCAATCCTTATGAGCATGGCGAGTGCTACGTGACTGACGATGGCATGGAGACTGACCTCGACCTCGGACACTACGAACGTTTCACCGGCATCCACACCACCCGTAACAATTCCATCACCACAGGCCGCATCTACAAGACCGTCATTGATCGCGAACGTCATGGCGACTATCTCGGCAAGACCATCCAAGTCGTTCCCCATATCACCGACGAGATCAAGCACCGGATGCTTCGAGAGGATGCGGAGGAGCAATTGGACTTTGTCATCACCGAAGTGGGTGGTACCATTGGCGACATCGAGAGTGCTCCTTTCATGGAAGCCATCCGTCAGTTGCGCTGGCAATTGGGACGTGATGCCGTCTGCGTTCATTTGACATATGTCCCCTATTTGAAGGCCGCGGATGAACTGAAGACCAAACCTACCCAACACTCAGTCAAGGAACTCCAGAGCATGGGCATTCAACCCGACATACTCGTGCTGCGAACCGAGCGGCATCTTGATGATGGGCTTCGGATGAAAGTGGCATCCTTCTGCAATGTCGATCTCGAATGCGTGGTGCAGAGCGAAGACATGCCCAGCATTTATGAAGTACCGGTAAGCATGCAACGGCAAGGACTCGATGCCGCCATCTTACGGAAGATTGGAATCCCCGTCGGAGAGACACCCGCCATGAAATCCTGGCACGATTTCCTTGCCAAACAGCGCCAGGCCTCCCGTGAAGTTCATATAGCACTGGTTGGCAAATACGACCTACAGGATGCCTATAAGAGTATCCGCGAGAGCCTCAATCTGGCAGGCATATACAATGATGTGAAGACGAAGATGCATTTCCTCAATAGCGAAGATATCACCCCCGAAAACGTAGGCTCCAAACTGGAAGGTATGGCAGGCATCCTCATCTGTCCAGGTTTCGGACAGCGAGGTATTGAAGGCAAAATCATTGCCGCCGAATATACCCGCTCCCGCGACATCCCCACCTTTGGTATCTGCCTCGGCATGCAGATGATGGTTATCGAGTTCGCCAGAAATGTCTTGAAACATGGAGATGCCCACAGCACGGAGATGAACCCCAACACACAGCATCCCGTCATTGATCTCATGGAGGAGCAGAAAACCATCACGGGTATGGGTGGCACGATGAGACTCGGCGCTTACGAATGCGCCCTCCAAGAGAATTCCAAAGTTCGTGCCATCTATGGTAAGTCCCACATTCAAGAGCGTCACCGTCACCGCTATGAGTTCAACAACACCTATCTCGACGAATATGAGCATCATGGCATGAGGTGCGTTGGAAGAAACCCCAACAACGACCTCGTTGAGATTGTCGAAATTCCAACCCTGCGATGGTACATCGGTACGCAATTCCATCCTGAATATGCTTCGACCGTTCTACATCCGCATCCCCTATTCATGGACTTTATAAAAACTTGTATTGATGGAACAGCTCAAGCATGAATGTGGTGTGGCGATGATTCGCCTCTTGAAGCCACTGGACTATTATCAACAAAAATACGGCACTTGGCGCTACGGACTGAACAAGCTCTACCTGCTGATGGAAAAACAGCATAACAGAGGTCAGGAAGGAGCGGGCATGGCATGCGTCAATCTTGATGCCCCTGCCGGCGAGGAATACATGTTCCGTGAAAAGGCTTTAGGCAAAGATGCCATCACGGAAATCTTCAAACGAGTCCATGATGAGGAAAAAAATTTCCACTCGTCAATCCATCAATCCATCAAGTCTCCTTTCGCCGGACAGCTCTACATGGGTCACCTCCGATACTCCACCACTGGCAAGAGCGGGCTCCAGTACGTCCATCCCTTCCTGCGACGCAACAACTGGCGGGCGAAGAACCTCTGCCTCTGCGGAAATTTCAACATGACCAACATTGATGAAGTTTTCCAGTTCCTCACAACTCAGGGTCAGTCCCCCCGCATCTATGGCGATGCCTATATCACGCTCGAACTGATGGGACACCGCCTCGATCGTGAAGTGGAACGTCTCTTCACCGAGGCAAAAGAACAAGGATTGGAGGGAACTGCCATCACCTCTTATATAGAAAATAACGTGGAGATGGCAAACGTGCTCCGTAGCACAATGAGCCACTACGATGGAGGTTATGTCATGTGCGGACTGACTGGTTCTGGTGAGATGTTTGCTGTGCGTGACCCTTGGGGCATCCGTCCCGCCTTCTACTATCAGGATGACGAGATAGTGGTCCTTGCCTCCGAGCGTCCTGTCATCCAAACCACCTTCGACCTCATGGCCGAAGACATCCACGAACTACCAGCAGGACAAGCCCTGATCATCCGCAAGAACGGCGAGACCCATCTTGAGCAGATACTTTCCCCCATCTACAACACAAGGGTATCAACACTTAACCCTAAACACTCAACCTTCAACTCTCGACCCAACTTCGCTTGTTCCTTCGAGCGTATCTACTTCAGTAGAGGTTCAGACTGCGACATCTATCAGGAGCGCAAACGACTGGGAGAGCAGTTGACTCCTGCCATCTTCAAGGCCATTGACGGTGACGTGACCCATACCGTATTCTCCTATATCCCCAACACCGCAGAAGTCGCTTTCCACGGCATGACCGATGGGGTACGTCGATTGAACCAAAATGTAAGAATTGAAAAAGTTGTTTGGAAAGACATCAAGATGCGGACTTTCATCGCCGAAGGAACCGAGCGCAACGATCTTGCCGCCCACGTCTATGACGTCACTTACGGATCCCTCACCCCCTATGAGGACAATCTCGTCATTATCGACGACTCCATCGTACGTGGTACAACCCTCCGCGAGAGTATTTTCAAGATTCTTGACCGTCTCCATCCAAAAAAGATTGTGATGGTCAGCAGTTCTCCCCAAATTCGCTACCCCGACTACTATGGCATCGACATGTCTCACCTCGAGGAACTCTGCGCTTTCCGTGCCGCCATCGCCCTCATCCAAGAACGTGGAATGCATAACCTCATTGTCGAGACGTACGAGAAATGCAAGAGCCTCCCTACAACCACAAATCATGTCCGTGCCATTTACGCTCCCTTCAGTGTCAATGAGATCAACAGCAAGATTGTCGAGATGCTCCGTCCCGAAAGCATGGCCACTCCCGTCGAGCTCGTCTTCCAAAGTATCGAAGGTCTCCATCACGCCTGTCCCCACCATCCAGGCGACTGGTACTTTACCGGCCATTACCCGACGTCTGGAGGAACTCGCCTCTGCAACCAGGCCTTCGTCAACTATGTCGAACAGGTCATGAAACTGCAACTCTAAAAAAACACCTGATTCTTTTGTATATAAAAGATTAATGCGTACCTTTGTGGCCGAAAACTTAAAACCCTAAGAATATGAGCTACTCAGAAATGGCACAACTTGAGCTGATGAACGCAGCAGCCAACGTCACCTCGCAGGACGACCTCGATGCGCTCCGCCTGACCCTCTCCCTCTTCTTCGCCGGACTTGCGCAGAAGGCCATCGACAAGATGTGGGACGAGGGAACCTTCGACCAAAAGAAACTCGACGAACTGCGCGGCCAGCACCTGCGCACTCCCTACAAAACCTACTAAGCAGATTCCCTTTCCCCAGCTCAACGTCTTGACGCTTGACGAGTTCTTCGCAACGCTATAATATAATATAATGTATAGAACCATTCGGGGGGACAGAAAAATCCTCCCGAATGTTTTGTATATGAAAAAGATTGCGTAACTTTGTGGCCGAAAACTTAAAATGAACGAAGATTATGGCAACGATGACAACACAAGCCCCTGCTGCAGCCCAGCTATTGGTAAGCATCAGTGATCTGTCGATGCTCAAGGACATCAAGAAGGCCATCAGCATGCTGAAAGGCGTGACTGTAGTGAAGAGGCAAAAGACGTACGACATCACCAAGACCGCGGGCTACCGCGAGGCGATGGACGACGTGAAGAACGGACGCGTTACTCACTATGACTCTGTGGATGACATGTTCAGGAGCGTGTTAGGTGAAGAGGC
>CADCQH010000088.1 GCA_902803605.1 uncultured Bacteroidales bacterium
CTACATCAATGCAGGCCTGGAACAGGGTGCCAAACTCGAGGAGATGGAAGGTCCCATTCAGAATGACATCCTCAAGGAGTTCATGGTGCGTAACACATACATCTATCCGCCAGCATTCTCCATGAAGATCATCGCCGACATCTTCGAATATACTTCTCAGAAGATGCCGAAGTTCAACAGCATTTCCATCTCAGGTTACCACATGCAGGAAGCAGGTGCAACCGCCGACATCGAGCTGGCTTACACCCTCGCCGACGGTATGGACTACCTCCGCACAGGTGTGAACGCCGGTATTGATGTGGACGCTTTCGCTCCTCGTCTTTCGTTCTTCTGGGCAATCGGCATGAACCACTTCATGGAAATCGCCAAGATGCGCGCAGGCCGTCTGTTGTGGGCAAAGATTGTGAAGTCCTTCGGCGCCAAGAACCCGAAGTCACTCGCACTCCGTACTCACTCTCAGACATCAGGTTGGTCCCTCACGGAGCAAGACCCATTCAATAATGTAGGTCGTACTTGTATCGAGGCAATGGCAGCCGTGTTGGGTCACACCCAGTCACTCCACACCAACGCACTCGATGAAGCCATCGCACTGCCAACCGACTTCTCGGCTCGTATCGCTCGTAACACCCAGATCTACATCCAAAACGAGACCAAGGTCTGCAAACAGATTGACCCCTGGGCTGGTTCATACTACGTGGAGACCCTGACCAACGAACTCGTCCACAAGGCATGGGAACACATCCAGGAAATCGAGAAACTCGGCGGTATGGCAAAGGCAATCGAGACCGGTCTGCCAAAGATGCGCATCGAGGAAGCGGCAGCACGTACCCAGGCACGCATCGACTCTGGCACACAGACCATCGTCGGCACCAACAAGTACCGTCTCGACCACGAAGATCCACTCGACATCCTCGAAGTTGATAACACAGCCGTTCGTCTCCAGCAGGAAGCAGCCCTCAAGGAACTCAAGGCCAACCGCGACGAAGCCGCTTGCAAGGCCGCGCTGGAAGAAATCACCAAGTGTGTGCAGGAGTTCAAGGACGGCAAGAAGAGCGAGAACAACCTCCTCGACCTCGCCGTCAAGGCAGCAGGACTGCGATGCACGCTCGGCGAAATCTCCGACGCATGTGAGGTAGTCGTGGGACGTTATAAAGCAATCATCAGAACCATCAGCAACGTGTACAGCTCAGAATCAAAGGGCGACCAGGCATTCAAGGACGCTTGCGCCGCAACAGAGAAATTCGCACAGGCCAATGGTCGTCGTCCTCGCATCATGATTGCGAAGATGGGACAGGACGGACACGACCGTGGTGCCAAGGTAGTGGCAACAGGTTATGCCGACTGCGGCATGGACGTGGATATGGGACCTCTCTTCCAGACCCCAGCCGAGTCAGCCCGACAGGCAGTGGAGAACGATGTCGATGTGCTCGGCGTCAGCTCGCTCGCCGCAGGTCACAAGACCCTCGTGCCACAGGTCATCGAAGAACTGAAGAAGCTCGGTCGTGAGGACATCCTCGTCATTGCCGGCGGTGTCATCCCTGCCCAGGACTACGATTTCCTCTACAAGGCAGGCGTCGCAGCCATCTTCGGTCCTGGCACCAACGTCGCCAAGGCATGTTGTGAGATCATGAAGATTCTCAACGAAGAGTAATCGAGTGCTTGGGGCAACGCTCCCAAGAAATACCCTTCGGTCTCAACGAAGAGTAATCAAAATAGTTTGCAATGAAGAAAGGCGGGTCTCCCCGCCTTTCTTCATTGCAAAAAACCTCATCTTTGCGAAATAGTGCCAGTCCTAATGGGAGAGAAAGGTTTCTGCCTTTGCGATGGAGTCGAGCTTACCTACATCGAGCAGTTGGAGCTGGGAAGCGAAGTGACACCTGATGTCCACCTTGTCGCAGATGGAAAGGTAAAAGTCTATGATGGAGAACTTGCCTTCCCACGCATCCATCAGCGGCAACAGGGAAGGATGGAAGACCTGGATGCCTGAAAAGGCGTGCTTTGTCAGTTGAGCGTTGACACTTGGGAATTGAAGGTCGGGGTATGGTGACTTGATTTCCCCTGTGGCGATGTTGGTCCATCCGACGAGACGGTCGGTGTGGTCAAAGAGGAGGTAGCGCTGGGTCTGTCGGTCGGAGACGAGAAGCGTGGTGGTTCCCGTGGTGAGGGCTTCGCCGTAAAGACCTACAAGGTCGGCGTTGGAGAGGATGTCGACGTTGTGGACGAGGATGGGTTTGTCGTTGGAGAAAAGGCGTGCCGCTTTCTTGAGTCCCCCACCCGTTTCGAGCAGCATATCGGTCTCGTCGCTGAAACGAATGTCAATGCCGAAACGGTTGTTGGCTTCGACAAAGTCGATGATTTGCTGGGCAAAGTGATGGACGTTGATGACAATTTCAGTCACACCGATGGCGAGCAACCGCCCGATGAGTATCTGCACGAGGGGCTTTCCGTTGACGGGCACCATCGCCTTGGGCATAGTGTCGGTGAGGGGCTTGAGTCGGGTGCCGAGACCGGCTGCGAAGATGAGCGCGTTCATGATAGTTGAGAGTTGAGGGTTTTGAGTTTAGAGTTTAGAGCAGAGGGGGGTGAGTTGTGAGGTGATGCCTTGCTCTCGATGGCAGATGTGGACTTCGACGCCATACTTTTCGTAAATGTGCTCTGCGACATGCTGAGCACAATAGACGGAGCGGTGGCGACCTCCTGTACATCCGAAACTAATCTGCAGATGGGTGAAGCCTCGCTCTTGGAATCGTGCCACGTGAAAATCGACGAGCCGATAGACACAATCGAGGAAAGTGAGGATTTCGCCGTCGGCCTCGAGGAAGTCAATGACAGGCTGGTCGAGTCCCGTGAGGGGTTTGTACTCGTCATATCGGCCAGGATTGTGGGTACTGCGGCAGTCGAACACGTATCCGCCTCCGTTACCGCTCTCGTCAGCAGGGATACCCTTCTTGAAGGAGAAGGAGAAGACGTTGACCACCAATGGAGATTGCATTCCCTTGTCCAGATAGGTATTGTCGTTTTGCAGATAGGTTGCCACTTTGGCCTTTTTCTCTGCCTCAGCCTGCCTTTCCTCCTCTTCTTGGGCGTTGAGGTCGATGAGCGACTGAACCACAGCCTTGAGATAGGGATAGGGCTCGCATGTGCCTAAGGAGAGTTCCTTCTTCAGGTTCTGGATGGCGAGGGGGATGCTGTTGGCAAAGTATGCCTTCTTCTCCCAAAGTCCGCGATAGCCGTAGGCACCGAGCACTTGCATGATGCGGAAAAGAACAAAGAGGTGGAGGCGTTGGGTGAAGGATTGAGAGTTGAGAGCTGAGGGTTGAGGGTTGAGGGTTGAAAGATGAGCATTTAATGCTGTGAGATATTCGTTGATGAGCAGCTCACGCACCTCGTCGGAGTACTTGGCGGATGACTGCCAGAGGAAGGAGGCGACATCGTAGTAGATGGGACCTCGGCGACCGCCCTGAAAATCGATAAAATAGGGCTTTCCGCCCTTCAGCATGACGTTTCGTGACTGGAAATCTCGATAGAGGAAGGTGTCTCCTTGCTCTTCGAGAAGGTCGTCCGCCAAACGCTCAAAATCTTGCTGAAGGTTGAACTCGTTGAATTCCACCCCTTTGAGTTTGAGGAAGCAGTACTTGAAATAGTTGAGGTCGAACATGACACTCGTCCTGTCCATCTCCTGCTGGGGAAAACTGTGAGAGAATACTGATTGAGAGTTAAGAACTGACAACTGAGGGCTGAGAGTTGAGAACTGGAATCGGGGCAACTCTCGGATGGTAGCTTTCAGCGCGTCGAGAGCCTCCACGTCGAGCGAGCCATCCACCTGACGATGCTGTGCCAAGAAGGCATAGAGCGACAGATCGCCACAATCCTCCTGCAAATACACCATCTTGTCCTCTGACACAGCCAGCACGGCAGGTACGGACAAGTCACGCTCCTTGAAATATCGAGACCAGAAGATGAAGGCTTCGTTCTCCTCCTGATTGGTGCCAATGACGGCGATGAGCGTAGAGGGTTGAGAATCAAGAGTGGAAGTTTGAGCGTCGATAGCTGAGACACGGAAGTAACGCCGGTTGCTGCCAGCACCAGCAAGGGGCACGATGCCTTGCAGCTCATGCCCCGTCAACGCCTTATACAATTGATAGATTCTTTCCATACGTCATTCTTTTCGTTTCCAGATGCTCATGACCTTGTTGCGCACGGCGATGATGTTGAAAATGCTCACCATCACCAGTAAAACGCCTCCCACACACAATGCCTGTGTGATGCCTGGCACCTCAAGGTCGGGGAAGAAGTTCTCAAACATCTCAAGATATACACCGCGGATAACCAACATGATGACGACAGCCAAGATGAGCACCAGCACGTTCAAACCTACAGTCAGCGCCTGGTAAGGAAAAGAAACCTTGGCTGGCGAATAGCCAATCAAAAGCAGGTTCTCGAGCTTGGTGCTGTTCTTCTGCACCAGCAAGAAGACACTGAGCATCAGAATATAAAACGAGAGGATGCTGATAACCGCGCCCACCACCATCACGATGCTGACGATGACGCGCAGGATGAAGGTCGTCTTGGAAGCATCCAACTTATCCTCATCTGTCTCATAGTCGTGGTCTTGCAGGAAACTCGTGATGCGGTCGTCAGTCGGATTGCTCACCTCCATGATCAGGCGCGTAGGCTCCTTAGTGACATTTCCGCCCGCATATTGCTGATTGGCCCAACGCATGAACTGCTCAGGCACAAGGATGGTGTTCAGGCGTGACGAGAAACCCACTATCCGACCATAAAAGTCGCCATGCTGCCCGTTGCCGTCTATCTGAATCTGAAGTTTCATCGCACCAAGGATGCCTTGAGTGAGCTTGGGCAGCCCTTTACCCTGTGCATAACCGAAGTTGTAGAGGTCCAGATAGTTTTTGGGCAAGATGATGGGAATGTCAACGCTCCCCTCCTCATAGTGCCAGGCATCGCTCTCCACATCAACAAATTCATTAGGCACACTCTCGAAGAACATCTCCGTGGAGAAACTCACGAAGCCCTCCACATCAAATCTGGCACGGACATTATAAGAACTGGGAGTGAAGGCACCGATGCGCTCAACAAACGGCTCTGCCTTCAGCTCAGCGATGTCCTCCTCGCTGAACGTGTTCTGCACCCCCGTCAAGCCAGACAAGGCACCTATCTTCCTGTTGACAATCAGGTAGTCGGCTTTCATGAAACTATCCTCATTGTCGAGTGCTTGATAATCGTTATAAAACTGCACACCCAAGAGGATGATGACCACCCCCACCAGATTGGCAAAGAAGAATCCCACAAACTGGGGAATGCTGATGTGCTGCCTTAAAAGTTTCCAAACCAAATTCATCTTCATCACAAATTAAAGGTTAAACACTTGGTCATAAGGCAGGTCTATATGTTTGCCGATGCTGGTCAGAATGATACCTGCCCCCTGTTTCTTCGCCTCAGCCGTCATAATCTGCCCCATAATGGCAGCATTGGTGTCGTCGAGGTGGCTGATCGGCTCATCGACAAAAAGGAAGTCGAAGGGCTGGCACAGGGCTCGGATGAGAGCGACACGCTGCTGCTGACCAAACGACATGCGTCCCATCTTGGCATTCAGCCTGTCAGTGATGCCCAACATCTCAAACCATTCCAGCACCTGCTCCTTCGTCTGATGACCCGTCAGTTTGTTCTTCAATTCCACATTCTCCCATGCCGTCAGTTCAGGAAACATACGGAGTTCCTGCCACAACAAGGCGAAGTGCTTCTTGCGGATGTCTGTCCAACGAGCCACAGAATACTTGTGGATGTCCTCACCGTCGAAAAGAATCCTGCCCTGATAGTCATGACGGTAGCCGTAGATGTAACTGCACAACGAAGACTTTCCAGTGCCCGAATTAGCCTCGACCAGATAAAGTTTCTCCTTCTCAAACTCCACATTCTTATTCCAGATGTCGCTTTCGATGTCCGCGCGGCTCTGGAATACATTAGGCAATGTATCAATCAGCTGAATCTTGTTCATTTAAGTAATTGTTTCAAGAAATTCTCATTCTTGTCTTTCAGTTCAACAGCCAGCGTTACCTCGCCGCTCAAAGCACCCTTAATCACGAGTGCCTGCAACTTGTCGAGAGGCTCCTGCAATGTGTTCATTTCAGACTTCGAGAAGAATTCGCCCCAAGGAATCCTCGCCAGATTGATGTAAAGATAAACCTTGTTCTTCTTGATGTCATCCTTGTTGTCTGCCAATGGGCTCTTCCCCTCGTTCTTGGTGACGGCGTTGAGCGAGGAGAAGTAGATGTCGTTGTCCTGTACACCCCACTTGTAGGATGCATCATCCATCGTGAGTACATACTGGTTTTTCCCCTTTTCCTCCATCGTCATATCATAGTCCTTCATGGTGTTCTTCCAGTCCTCCACATCGGCAAGGAAGTCGGAGTTCTTCAACGTTCCATAGACAATGTACTCTGGCTCTTTCTTACTCATAACATCCTCCATCTGGAGTTCAAACGCCAAGTCACCATCCACGGCTCTCAGCATCTGCTCGATGTCGATGGCACGTTCCACCACGAAGAGTGCTTCCTTCGTCGATTGGTTTTCTTTCATCTTGTTCAACAGCCATTCACCCTTCACGTTCATACCCATCCACATCAGCATGTCGTTCGACACACGGTCGATGTATTTGCCTTCGATATTATCGAAACTGTCGTAAGCCTCATCTATCAGCGTCTGAGCCTTCTCATTCTTGCCCCACACCTTGGCCTTGAAAGTAGCCTGACCATTCTCAAAGTTCAGGGTCATGACAGCATCCATATCCTTTGGATCCAATGAATTTGAAGACATCATAGACTTCAATTCCTTCAGAACATCCTGTCCAAACACGTCACCGTTCAGATAGGTGGCAACGTCGTTGTCATCATCATTCATGCGGTCAAACGCCTCTGTGCTGGCAAAACTATCAGACTCCTTCAGTGTCATCAGTTCACGAGCCTGATTACTGACGCCTTCCCTGCCCTTAAGCGATGCCAACAGCAGGAAGGTATTGGCATCGTAAGTATAAGTGATTTCATCCATCAAGGTACCACACTTCAAACCATCTTTCTCCGTAGGTTTCGAAGCAAGTCCCTGCTTGTTGAGCACCTGCAAGAAATCATTCAGGTCACCTTCATCGCCTGTCTTCAAAGTCAGTCCGACTGTCTCCTCGCCCACCATAAAGAAATAGAGTGGCGTGCTAAGGTCGAAACCCATCTTCTGAGGGTCATCCACGTATTTCTTAACGGTCTTCATGTCCTCGCCCTTCACAGCTGTAGCGAGCAACCCGTCGAGCATCATTTTATACTTCGATTCCTTGAACTCGGCCTTGTCCGAGATGGACCGGACATCCATCTTCACCACCAACGTCGCGTTTGCGGGGATTGCCTTCTGATAATCCTTGTTGCTACAGGAGCACAATACCATGACAGCCAGTGCCATCATCGAAATGAAATGAATCTTTTTCATACAGTTTCAGGTGTTTAGTGATTAATAATAATATTTAGGCTTTTACTGGTTAATCAAATTCATGATATGTACAGCCACCAATGCTGCCGTTTCTGTCCGCAGACGACTCTTTCCCAACGTCGTACTTCTGAAGCCCATCGACTCAGCCAACTTTACCTCGTCAATGGAGAAATCCCCTTCTGGTCCCACCATCACCAACACATCTTCTCCCCTACTGACAGCATCCTTCAACGCCACCTTTGCTCCCAAGCCATCCTCTTCGTAGCAATGACAAATAAACTTCTGCATCGCTCGTCCTTCCTCCCTTTCCCGACACTCTATTTTCTGAAGGAACGTCTTAAAGTCCGTCATCTCATCCAACGTTGGTTTCCAAGCTTTGTGGCTCTGCTTCATGGCCGAGACCAGAATCTTCTCGATGCGTTCTGTCTTGACAACCGTCCTTTCAGACCACCGGCACCTCAAGAATGTGAGTTCGTCAAAGCCTATCTCTGCGGCTTTCTCGACAAACCACTCCGTCCTATCCATGTTCTTCGTAGGCGCCATCGCTAAATGCAAATGAGGTAGCCATTGACGTTCCTGAGGCAGGATTTCCTCAATGCGGTAAAGGCAACGCTTCTTTGTAGCCTCTGTCACAACGGCACGATAGAACACACCCGCTCCATCCATCAGCATCATCTCGTCACCCATATCCATACGTAAAACACGAACAGCATGCTGAGCCTCCTCCTCAGGAAGTTCATTCATGCCATTTGCGTTAGGAACATAGAAGAAACGAATCTCTTTCATATAATTTTCATATCTTTTCCATTCTTGCGTAAGCAGGTAGATCAATGGACGCAAAATCCTTATCCAAATATTTGAAGTAGCCTGTAATGCCTATCATCGCCGCATTGTCAGTCGTATAGGAAAACTTCGGAATGAAGATTTTCCAATGATAGCGTTTCGCATGATCAAGGAAAGCATTACGAAGCCCCGTGTTGGCACTCACCCCACCAGCCACAGCCACCTGTCTGATGCCCGTATCCTTTACCGCCCTGCGCAATTTCTTCATCAGGATGTCCACTATAGTCTTCTCCAACGATGCAGCAAGGTCTTCCTTATGATGCTCGATGAAGTCAGGGTCTTCCTTGACCCAATCCCTCAGATGGTAGAGGAAAGAGGTCTTCAAGCCAGAGAAACTGTAGTCATAGCCCGCAATGTCAGGCTTCGAGAACTCGAATGCCTCAGGATTACCCTGACGAGCCAACTTGTCAATGACAGGACCACCAGGATAGCCCAGACCCATCACTTTCGAACACTTATCTATCGCCTCGCCAGCAGCATCGTCAATGGTCTGCCCTAAAATCTCCATATCCTTATACGAATTCACCTGCAGAATCTGGCTGTTGCCACCGCTGACCAAAAGACACAAATACGGGAACGTAGGTTGATCGTGGTCATCCTCACTTTCTCTGATGAAATGCGCCAGCACATGTCCCTGCAAGTGGTTTACGTCAATCATCGGAATACCCAGACTCCGAGCAAAGCCCTTCGCAAAACTCACACCTACAAGCAGGCTGCCCAACAGACCCGGACCTCTGGTAAAGGCCACAGCTCCAAGGTCTTCTTTCATGATGCCTGCACGCTTGATGGCTGCCGACACCACCGGCACGATATTCTGCTGATGCGCACGGCTCGCCAACTCTGGCACAACCCCACCATACTCTTCGTGTACAGCCTGGGAAGCCGTCACGTTACTCAGCAAGATACCATCTCTCAATACTGCAGCACTCGTGTCGTCACATGAACTCTCTATCGCAAGTATGTACATATTTATTACTTGAGTTTCTTATACTATTCGTCCAGAGCATGAACTGGTTTAATAAGTCAAGATTTCCAACCCTTCTTCCGTCATCAGATAGGTATGTTCCCATTGAGCCGAGTCGCTGTAGTCATCAGTCACCACCGTCCAATCATCTTCACTATCGACAAACACCTGCCATCCACCCGCATTAATCATCGGTTCGATGGTGAACACCATACCCGGCACCAGCAACATGCCCGTTCCCTTCTTTCCCCAATGCTCCATGTCAGGGTCTTCGTGGAAAGCGTTCCCTACCCCATGCCCACAGAGGTCACGCACCACAGTACAACCGTTCTTATGAGCATGCTTTGTCACAGCAGCAGCCTGATCGCCCACAAATGTGTAAGGCTTGCAGGCCTCCGCCCCTATTTCCATACATTCTTTCGCTACCTGTACCAAACGTTCACGCTCAGGAGTCGTCTTCCCAATGATGAACATACGACTGGCATCAGCATAATAGCCGTCAAGAATCGTCGTACAGTCCACATTAATAATGTCGCCTTCCTCCAGCACGTCCTCTTCACAAGGTATGCCATGACACACCACTTCGTTGATGCTCGTGCAGCAACTCTTGGGGAAACCCTCATAGTTGAGCGGCGCAGGAATACCCCCATGCTCCGTCGTGAAATCATACACCAAGCGGTCGATCTCCAGTGTGGACATCCCTTCACGAATCTTCTCCTGCACCAAATCCAACACACCCGTATTCAGTACGCCTGCCTTACGAATACCTTCAATCTGCTCAGGGGTCTTAATCAGTTCACGTTTCGGCACGAGATGACCCTTGTTCTGAAAAAACAGAATCTTCTTATCCATCTCCGTCAACGGCTGTCCGCTCTTCACGTGCCAGTTTCTCGGATTTTTCTTCAACAGTCCCATATGAATGATAAATTACGCTGCAAAGGTACACATTTCTCAGCAAAAGAAAGGTAAATCCATACACAAAAATTTTGTTATTCGGATGTTTAGTCGTACCTTTGTCGCCAGAAACCAAAACTGGCATAACAATGAAAACTTTGAAAACTGCAGTCGTCGCCCTGCTCGCATTAGGAGCAATCGCATGTACTGATGTAAAGAAACCTACCACACAAGAACGTATTGTCGAGGAAGTGGATCCCCAGACAGGTATTATCTCCCTGCGCGAATACACGCTGGGCGACACCATCACCATCAATGGGAAACGCTACAAATACTCCCTACGTTTCGAACCTGTGGACACAATGCCAGTGCTCATGAATTCGCAGGGATTGGAATATCATGAAAGCCGCGCCACCATCACTATCACACACGACAGCACCAAAGTGTTCAGCAAGACTTTCTACAAGAGCAATTTCCGCGACTATGTGCCAGCAAACTTCCTAAAGACCTCCACCGTTGTGGGTGTCAACTACAATTTCATGAAGATTGATGATCGTTCAGCCTTCTACTTTATCGTCACCGTGGGTGACCCTGACGAAACATCCGACAACATGGCATTCCCTCTCGAACTGAAGGTTGCCACCGATGGTTCCTATACCATCAAGAAGGCTGAGAATCTGGAAACCGAACCCCTCCGTCCGGGTTTGAACGTGGATCCAAGCGAGGATGCCGTCTGACATCCCTTTTTACGACCACTTATAAATTTCCTTTCACTTTCCTTTTACGACTATTTACGATTCTCCCTTCACTTCCCTGTAGCCACCCTTGAAATAGGCTTCTATTTCAGAGGTGAGTAATGCATAGTCGCGATCGTAGTCCTTGATGATGAGACCATGTTCGAGCAGAGTGATGCGTGAACAAATATCAAGAGTGTGGGTCAAATTATGAGATGAGACGATGATGGTTGCATGATGCTCTTTGCTATAAGTTTCAAGCAAATATTTCATCGCCAATTGGGATGTGGGGTCAAGAAAGTTGAAAGGCTCGTCAAGAATGAGCAACTGGGGGTAGTGAAGCATGGCACCAATAATGCCTACCTTCTGTTTATTGCCCATCGAAAGGTTACGAATGAGCGTCTTCTGCCCCAGGATCTCGCCATTCATGAAACCATCGAACAACAAAAGACGGTCATGCAGCACCTTATCAGGAATGGCTGATATTTTAGCGATAAATCGGAAATACTCCTCTGGGGTCAGATAGTCAATGAGAAAGCCTGTATCAACAAAGGCACCAGTATAAGCCTTCCACTCCTCGCTCTTCGAGGTGTCACAAGATACAGGCATGCCATCCACAAAACCATCTATGGTTACACACCCTGTGTCGGCATGAAGCAAATCCAGTATGATACGGAACAAGGTGGTTTTCCCTGCTCCATTATTACCCACAAGACCTATCGTCTCCCCACTGTGAATGGCATAGTGGTCGATGTTGAGGGCTTGTTTCTCTCCGAAGGATTTGGTCAGTTTTTCGATTGTCAAGTTCATCTTTACTATATTTATAGTTCTTGGGAGATCGTCCCAAATCTATCTTGAGTTTCTAAATCCATCCATATTGGCATAGCGACGTTTCATGAATCGTTCATATATGTTTCGAAGCCACCAGGGATGAAGCACCGTCCCAAGCAGTCCGATAGAAATCATCGAAATGGCAGCAACTTCATCGTTGAAGCACTCTACCAAGGCGTACATGACAAACATAGGCAGGAACAAAGCCGTACCCGACATGAGCATCTGCACCTTGGTGTCACGTCCCTTCTTGGTTAGTTTCTCATTCAAATGGATAGTGATGTCGTTATAGACAGCCAACTGGAAGATGAAGGGAAAAACAGCACCCGACGTGAACAGCAAACATCCCAAGGTCGTCAGCCAAGACATCTTTCCTTCCATCACTGGCATAAGCGAGAAAAGCAAAGGCACAATCAGGAGCATGCATTGGAAATAGTACTTGGCCTTCAGCAACGACAAGACTGTCTCTTTGCGCACCATCAGTCCATCTATGTAGTTTCCCTCGGCACACATCACCGTCGTCAACGTCATCACGCCAAAACACGCGAAACAATAGATACAAATAAATACTCGCATGAAGGGAAAATCATCATAGATATCGGAAAAGGAAAAGAGGCCGCACAACATCAGCATGCACAATGAGCCTGTGATGAACTGCTTCCTCACCACCAGATTGCGTATCATCGATATCATTTCCAATTTCAAATATTCACCAATCACGCCAAAGCGGTCGAGGAAGGGCATATTGTGCGACTTAAACTGCCTGACCACCTCCGTCTTGGCTATCTCAACATAGATGGCCACCTTCTGTAAACGGAAGTTGACGATGTACAGAGGCACCACAACAACAAGGAAGAACAGCCAAGGCTGAGGATTCCATTGGCAGAACCCTCGCATAAGCATGACTGTACCTTCGAAGAGCCATTGGTTATCGACATCAAAGAAGATTCCGAAATAAGCCAAAGCCGCATAGGTAAGCGTCGGGATAATCACAAAGAAGAAATTGCGATTAAGTAACGTACGCCAAAGGAGATACCAATAGCTGTTCAGTACATACATCAGCCACCAGCCAATAATGAAGCCAAAAAAACCTCCAATTCCATAAAATTGAGGTATGGCACGGAGTCCGAATGGAACAAAAAAGAATGCCCAAAAGATATTGTAAGGTTGCAACCCCATCCGTAGCAGGAAGGTGTGCAGAAGGAGGCTCGTGGGGATGTTGTGAAGTTTGTACTGTTTGATGTTCTGTGCTGGAGTCTCCTGCATGGAAAACCGTGAAAAGAAATCAATGACGAGAAAAAAAATCATGAGGCCATCTATCCAATCGAATGCCTCCAGTGCCATCCCCTCGAGATATGAATAGGACGTGAAACCCAGCATGACCAAATAAACAGCCCAAAAAGCAACAAAGAAGTACGTCAGAATCTTCATTGCCAAATTCTTCTCAAACATAGGGTGGCGACGTGTCTGCAACCGCTGGTTTTGAGAAAGGGAACGATATATAAGCCAGGCTCTGGAGAAGGTCATTTCTGCTGAATTATACTATATTTATTAATATATTAGTACCAAACTTGGATTCTAAGTTTTGAAAGCCATTTGGAGCATCACCTCAAATCGACAACTTCCGCGTTTGGATAGTTCTTTTTGTTGAACTGGAACGTACCATCTTTGTATTTCTGATTCTTCAGGAATGAATTGCAGCGGATGGTCGTCACAGCATCCTTAGATGAGGTCATTGTGATGACAGACGGATAGCGGGTCGATTTATTGATGCGCACCACCACCATCTTGTAAGGACTCCCCTGCTTGCCCGTCAGAATCACCTCATGTTCTTTGCTCGTGCTCTTGCCCATCTTGGCCGTATAACCCTTCTTATAAAACGAAAGGAACGCATATGGATTCATCTTTGCCACAGCATCAGCAGAAGGGGTCGTCACGTTCACTTCCTCGTTCGCTTGCACATACGTCCACATTGTCTTACCGTCAAACCAAGTGATGGTACCACCCATGTTGATCACGAACTTTTGTCGTTGTAATTTGATGTAGCCCGTTGAGGAACCGCCCTCCAGCTCCATCGTAAAACCAATCTTTACATTACCAGCAGCCCTCAAAGTAGCTGCTGACCTATCCAGCAACTGCGTAGCGTTTTGTGCGTATGCCACAACAGCCCAAACAAGCACCATCAATATCAATGTTATCTTTTTCATCCTTTCAATGCTTAGTAATCAATGATTATAATTGTTCAAGTGATTATAAATCGTCTCAAAAGACTACAAATTGTTCAAAAGACTGTCCAATGTCATCGGGTCTTTAATCAGCACCTCACGAGGCTTGGCACCCACCTGAGGGCCAACGACACCCATTCGCTCCAACTGGTCCATAATCTTACCGGCACGATTGTAGCCAATAGAGTAATTGCGCTGAATCATTGAGGTCGAACCACTCTGATTATTCACCACAAACTTCGCCACATCAGCAAACATCGGATCGAGATGCCCTTTATCCACCGTACCCATACCACCAGCGGCATCGCCTTCTGGATCCACCACCTCCGGTAGATACATCGGATGCAGGAAGGACTGCTGCCTGGCTATGTAGGCACAAATGTCATTCACTTCAGGAGTGTCAACAAATGCACACTGAACACGCACTGGTTCTGCGCTGCCCAAATACAGCATATCACCCTTACCTATCAACTGATTAGCACCAGCACGGTCGAGAATCACACGAGAGTCCATCATTGAACTCACCTTGAAAGCGATTCTCGTCGGGAAGTTCGCCTTGATGGCACCACTAATGATGCTTGCCTGCGGACGCTGCGTGGCAATAATCATATGAATACCTACAGCACGAGCCAACTGCGCAATGCGGCATATCGGCAATTCAACCTCCTTGCCAGCCGTCATAATGAGGTCACCAAACTCATCGACAATCACCACTATATATGGCATGTATTCGTGTCCGTGTTCTGGATTCAGACGACGAGCCTTGAACATCTCATTATACTCCTTAATGGTTCTGGCATGAGCGCGCTTCAGAAGGTCATACCTCGTATCCATCAATGCGCACAGCGAATTTAAAGTCTTCACTACCTTCTGTACATCAGTAATGATGCAATCCTCTTCCTCCTCCAAACGAGCCAAGAAGTGGTTCTCAATCGGGCTGTAGATGCTGAACTCCACTTTCTTTGGGTCAACCATCACAATCTTCAGTTCAGACGGATGCTTTTTGTAGAGCAACGAAGTCACTATGGCATTCAAGCCAACAGACTTACCCTGACCAGTAGCACCTGCCACCAAAAGATGAGGAGCCTTGGCCAAGTCAAACATGAACACCTCATTGCTGATAGTCTTACCAACAGCACATGGCAGTTCCATCTTACTCTCTTGATATGTGCGGCTATTGATGACACTTTCCATTGACACGATACACTTCTTCTTGTTCGGCACCTCAATACCAATTGTTCCCTTACCTGGAATCGGAGCAATGATACGGATACCCTCAGCAGCCAATGACAAAGCGATATCATCTTCCAAATTACGAATTTTACTAATACGCGTTCCCTCCGACGGCACAATCTCATACAATGTGATGGTCGGACCTATCGTTGCCTTGATGCTTTTAATCTCCACACCAAACTGCCTCAACACCTCGATGATGCGATTCTTGTTCGCATTCTGCTCGAACATGTCAATCTGAGGCCCCTGGTCATCAGCCTTCCGCAGAAGATTCAACGTTGGATACTTATAATGTTCCAAATTCAACTTGGGATCATAGGGTGTGTCAATGTCCCCACGCACAATTTTCCCATTCCCCTTTTCCGTCTCGTTAGCTTCAATGTCCATCTTCGTACCACCTTCGTTTTCATCCATGCCTTTACTCTCATCACCCTCCATTTCTTGATCACGCTCTTCATTCCCATCCTTTTCCTCATTCCCATCAATATCTACACGCTCATCATCTTCATTCTTTCCATCCACAGGGAACACCACTTCCACCGTTTCTTCGGGTGTCTGTGGACTATTTCCTTCATCAAAGGTGTCCTCATTCCCATCTTCATCACCCTCTTCATACTCATCATCCTCTCCCTTATGCATCAGACGTTTCCAGCGCTCAGGATTCATCTTCTTCAAGAAATTCATACGGAACAAATCACGAATCACTTCAATCGTCTTCGCACTCAGGTATATGAGATACAATACTGCTGTCACCACCAGCACCGCCAATAGTCCTGGTGTGCCGACCAACTGCGTGAGAAACTTCACCACCTGAATGCCGTGATTGCCCCCCAATTTCACAAACGAGCCCTCAAAATATGGAAACAGATAACCGAAAGCGGACAAGAACACACTGGTCCACAACATCAGTATTGTAAACAGGATAAACTTCCTAATCAGCGTAAACTTAAAAATACGCATCATCCTCATCGCCAAAACTATCATATAGGGAAGCATGATAAACGATGCCAAACCAAACATGTCGTTCAGGAAAAAGTATGCTACATTGGCGCCCCATGAACCACACACATTCTTGTAGCGCAGCCCACTGTTCATAATGTCTGTGTGATTTTCCAACAAACTATAGTCTGCTTCACCCGTAAACAGGTACGACACAAACGACACCAGCATAAAGAGTGCTACCACACCTATCAGCAGACCCACACAAAATGAAAATGTCTCCCATTTTCCGAAACCCACAAAAAAATCACTGGCTGACAACTTCTCCTTCTGAGCCGTTGCGTATTTGTTGTTCTTCTTATTTTTTAATTTACCTTTTGTATTTACCATTCGTCACGTCAATGTGTTATCAATTAGAAAGTTTGCAAAGATAACACAAATCATTCACAACACAAAACAAAATCCAATATTTTAATGAAAATTCTCTTTTCAGCCCATTTTACCTGCTCTTTTGACCTCATCATTACACCATATGCACTAAGCAAGAATGTTTTCACTCGTACAAATCATGGTTCACCATTGAGTCTCATCAATTGGCATCAAGGACAGAAGAGAGGCACAGGATTTGTTCCAATGCCTCTCTTCGTCATCTTTGTAAATCAAGTATAGCCTTCCCATCAATGGTTGCGGAAGTTCCACTTGGAGTTGTCGCTGCTGAAATCATACTCAGCAAGGGTTGGCGTGCTGTCGCCTGCTGAATAAAGCACATACTTCGTGTTGACTCCCTCCTTACCAGGAATCTGCTTAGGCATGATACGGAAGGTTCCATCGGTAAGCTGCTCAATACGCCAGAGCTGTTCAGGAGCACCAATGAAGGAAGGAACGGTGGTCACTTCCACGTCCTCTGTTGCAGCCAATGCACGGTCTGTACCAGCTATCGTAATCTTGAAATAAGGATTGCTCAGATAGCCACCAGCCTCAGGAACTGCCGTAATGGTCCACCTCTGGTGAGGACGGAACATATAATCTCCTATACGGGCTGGGATGTTGCCAGAAGGCCAAGTGCTGATGACATCTTCCAACTTCTGCTCTGCCACAGGCTGAGGAGGAGCGGCATTTGCCTGCTGACCGCCGCCAAAGCCTCCAAACCCACCGCCACGTGCCACATTCATGCGGACGAAATCGACTGCAAGTTCAAGTGCATAGCCACGACGTTCTGACTCAATCTCGTAAGTTCCTTCCTTTAGTTGGTCACCACCCACGGGCCAACCGTTCTTCCAAAGCAGAGGACGAACAGCCAATGTCGAGCGGCCTCCCATGTCAAAGTCTGCCTCCCAGTGGAACGACATTACCTCTACACCTTCGTCGATAATGGTTCGTCCGAAGTGTCCAGCTCCAGTCTTCCGGTCGCCAGCAGCGATGACCATCTTGCCACCACCATGATACATATCACGACCCACGTTGTCAATATATGGGCCTTCTGGGCTCTTAGAACGACCTACCACTATATTATAGGTGGAGTTCACACCGTCGCAGCAAGTGCCATGAGTACCAAGTAGATAGTACCAGCCATCGTTGTAGATGAGGTCGGAAGCCTCACAGTCAATAGCGATGTCTTTCTCCTTATTGCCACTCTTGCGGAAACCTGTCGCAGGATCGAGTTCAATGAGACGAATGGTGCCGAAATAAGTACCATAACTCACCCACAGACGACCTGTCGTCGGGTCGAGAAGCACACCTGGGTCGATGGCATCCTGGTCTTCCATACCGTCAGAGTAGCAGACCTCTACAGCCTCTGACCACTTGAAATCAGGTGATTTGGGATCGAGGGTCTTGTTCCACATGGTCAGAATGCGTCCAGCATGACCTCCGCCAAGACCACCGCCTGTGGCACCATAGATGCAAAGGTAACGGTCACCAATCTTAATCATATCAGGAGCTGCACCACCACCAGGACGCTCTGCGCCACTATGCCAATTCCATCCATCATCAGTAATGATACCTCCGCCACCTGTACCGAATGTATACCACTTGCCGTCACACTCTGCAAGTGTAGAGGGGTCGTGGATGAATGGTTGTCCTGATTGTGCTGAAGCGGTCGCTGCCACAATCAATGTGCTGGCAGCCAATATATTTCGAAGTATTTTCATGCTCTTATTTGTTGTTTATGATTGTATAGTTAGTAACAGGATTTCCTTTCTCATCGAGGAAGCGAACACAGAAGTCGCTCATGCCAGGACCATTAATAATGGCACCACGCAAAACATTGCGTCCCTTCTTCAAGGTCATGCGCTTTGACATGCAGTCGTCCTTCACCATACGGCGGTCGCCTGAGAGCAATAATGCCTCTTCACCATTGAGCCACCACATCGAAGCGGAGTTAGAACCAACAGCAAGACGAACATCTTTGATTTCCTCAGGGCAGTCGATGATGGTGACAGCCCAGAAGAGAACGCCATAAACCTGCTCACCCCATTTCTCAGCGAAGCGGAAGAGTTTGACGTTCATGTTTTCACTGTCAAGAGCATGCCACGTCAACGTCTGCTTCACAGTCTTCACCTCTGGTTGAGTTGGTGCTTGCTGCATGCCACGTCCAAAGCCAGCAGGAGCCTGTTCCTGCTTGAACACAGCCTGTACTTTCTGACCATCCTTTGGCAATATAGTCTGCTGACCCTTGAAGTATTCTCTATTGAAATGTTCACGCAGATAACTATCAGTAAAGACAGTATTGCCACTGTTAGGCTTATTGATAGGTTCGAGAAGCATCCAACGGTGGATAAAGCCCTCGCTATCAGGAGTGACAGGTGCAGCAGTGGAGGGTGAGAAATACTTAGGACGATTCTTGAATAAGATATAATCCACAGCCACTTCTGCATTGCCCTCGTTAGTAATTACGAGGTCGGTCACGCCCTTTGGCACATATGCCAGAGCAGATGTCTGGGTAAGCCACTGTCCCCTCATGTCACGACGGAATCTACCCATCATGCCACCACCAGCAGGAGCATTGGGAGTTTCTTCCGGAACAATGTTGTTGAGGGAAATCTTAGCAATCACCTTACCCGTAGCACTCTTTTCACGAACACAGAATTCCGTATTGCCAGCGGCCTTAACGCTGATGATGAGGTAGCTATCACCAGTGATGCCGTCAAAGTTCACATCGTTATACTTGAGCCAGCTACCCTTCTTGGGCAGAGCTGCCTGATAACTGCGGAAAGTATTTACTGTATCGATGAGTTGTGTAGTCACATCGCTGCTGGCCTCACTATAACGGTCAATCTCTATCTTTTCAGTCGCATTGTTGATACCAACACCACGCATGGTGGGCTTCACTTCCTGAATAGTTCCATCAGCATTAAAGAACAGCTTCTCAATACATACGGAACGGCGCTTGTCGTCGCTTGGCGAGAAGTCGTTATGATGGTAGAACAAATACCACTGACCTTTGTAATTGATGATACTGTGGTGGTTCGTCCAGCAACCATTAGCATGTTCTGCCATAATCAGGCCTTTGTACTCATATGGTCCCATCGGGCTCTTACTCATCGCATAGCCAAGTACCTCAGTATTCTCCCTTACGTATGGATAAGTCAAGTAATAGTTACCGTTGTACTCGAATGCGAATGGGCCTTCAGCCTGACGGTTTGGCAGACCTTCAAGACAGTTGACACCAATCATCTCCATCTCACGGTTACCAAACTTGACTGTTGACTTTGGATTGTCATCAGCCAATTCCTTCATATTCTCCTTGAGTTTGGCACAACGTCCATTACCCCAGAAAATGTAGGCGTTACCGTCAGATGCCTGCAGCACACATGGATCAATACCATTGATGCCTTTGATAGGTTCTGGTTCTGGAATAAACGGACCTTCAGGGCTGTCCGCAATAGCTACACCGACAGCGAAGCCACCACCCGCATTAGGAGAAGAAGGAAAGTAGAAATAGTACTTACCATTCCTATAAACGCAGTCAGGCGCCCACATCGAATAGGAGTTTGGTCTCACCCATGGCACTTTGTTCTGCGTTACAATCATGCCGTGATCTGTCCAGTCTGTCAAATTCTCAGAAGAGAACACGTGGTAATCTTCCATGCAAAACCAGTCCTGACGTTGTCCAACAGGAGGCTTGATGTCGTGCGATGGATAAAGATATACCTTATTATTAAATACGCGCGCGGTTGGGTCAGCCGTAAATTGATTGCGGATGACAGGGTTCTGTGCCGTTAGCGCAAGCGGCACACCCATCAGAAAAATTGCAATTAGGTGCTTCATTGGCTAGTAATAAAGTA
>CADCQH010000089.1 GCA_902803605.1 uncultured Bacteroidales bacterium
GTTGACCGCATTGCTGCCGCCACCACCTACACCTATCACCTTGATGATGCTGGTGGGTCCTTTCTCAAAGTTAAACACACCGAAATTTTCTTCTTCTGCCATATTGTCGTTTATCTTAGTTATTATCCTTCATCATCTTGATATCTCTCGTCTTCACATGCCTTATCCCTCATCATCGCTCACCAGATCAGTAAGCGTCTTCTTGAAACGGCCCCAAGCACTGTTCGCCTTATTGGCACTATTCACATGGTCTGTCAAATGATCCACAGCATCCTTGAGAAGTTCTGCCAATTCAGCACCCTCCTTAAGACTCTGCTTGAACTTATCCTTTCCCTCCAGCGCCTTGACGGCTTTCTCATACTTCTCACCAATGGTCGCATCAAGAATATTGAGCGAAAGGTCTTTGGCTCTCTGGCGCACTCTCTTGTCGCTGCCATACTTCTTCAGTTCGTCATCCTGCTTTTTCACCTTATCAATGGCAGAACGAATCTCCGCCTTGATACTATCAAAAGCTACAGCGTCTTGAGCCTCTGCAGCCGCAGCCGCTTCAGCTTCCTTCTGACGGAGCTGACGCTCTTCCTCCTTCATCTGTTGGTCAAAGATGTCAGGAGTCCGACCGATCACCTCGCCTCCACAAGGAGCATTACCTCCAAAGAGCATGGAAACGATAGATGTTGACGCAGCGCTTTCCAAAGAAAGACCAGAGGCATTCGAAGTCTTTACCACCAACTGATTGATCTTATTGGCCACACGAACCTTTTCTATCTTCGTGCTCTTCACAAATGCCTTGACCACATTCTTCATATTGCTGCCACCACCCGTGATGACCAAACCAGCCAACAATTTGCCGCTATAGTCAGAGTTCACCATCTGGTTGCTGACATTTGCAACAATCTCACTCATTCGAGCCTCAATCGCATTCTTAATGGTGGCAATATCTATCTGGCGACCATCCGAAGTCGTGTAATACTGTGGCTCTGATTCCTCAGAAGCGTCAAATTCCTGACAAGCATCGCCATATTTCAGTTTGAGATCTTCCGTTTCAGCCTCATCAATGGGAAGCGTGCAAAGATCCTTGTTGATATTGTTGCTTCCCAGCGGAATGGTCACCAAATAACGGACTATATTGTTCTTGTACACGACCAAGGTTGTCGTGTCCGCTCCCAAATCTACCAAGGCACATCCAGAACGCTTCTCCGCATCCGTCAGCACGCCATTGGCTAACTGCAAAGGAGCAATCAACCCCTCCACGATCTCCACGCCCGCATTGGCAAACACCGTCTCGATATTGGCACGAAGGCTGTTCTTTGCAATGACATCCAGGAACTCGCCTTCGATATTGGTGCCCATCACACCCACAGGGTCAGCGATGACGCTTGAATCCACCACATATTCCTGTGGGAAATTCTCCAACATCTCATAATCATTAAACGGAATCTCGCAACTCTCCTGACGGATCGCATCAATCAAATCATTGGTAATATAGCTCTGCGTTAACAAGTTGCGCTTAATGACGCATTTGTAAGAACGCATCGACTGACCACCCAGACCGACATAGGCACGGGTAATCTTCGTTTTGAGCACAGCCTCCAACTTATTGATGATTGTATTAATACTCTGATAGGTCTTCTCAATGTTATAGACGACACCACGCTTCACGCACCCCGCTGTCTTCTCTTCAGCGTAAGCGAGAATCTGCATCGTTCCATCCTTTTTCTTACCTGCGATACCTGCAATCTTGGATGAACCAAGTTCTATCGCAACGATGAAATCTTTATCAGAATTTGTCATAATATATTGTTGATTTACATTAATTTCTAAATTCAAGTCCAAAACTCTCGACGCTAAACCACAAAATCGAACCCTCTCAGCGTTTCGTACAGATAATCTGATTGTCGTATTCAAGATTCACTTTCGCATATTTTCTCCAGCCGACAGTGCCGACAGCCTTTTCATAGAACGTCTTCAGTTTACTCAGTTTCTTCTGGTAATCATCTAACGGTCCCAAATACACTATCTGATCACCCACTCGCGGCACCAACTCCACTACCTGCTTTCCCTTCCTATCCTTCCTCACATAAACCTGTTCAATCTGGTTATTCCAGAAATCATCCGTCTGCAAAAACTGGCCAAATTCAGACAGCACCTTGCTGGCATACTTTTTGTCAATAGCACCCGAAGCCACTACCAGGTTCGTAGCCGTATTATGGTTAGGGATGATATTACCCTTTGCATCCACAAAATAGCCATCCTGCCCCTCTGGAATCACAAAGATAACTGGAATCCGCTGCTCCACATTCACACACAATTTTCCATTGGAAGACTTGTAGCATTCCACCTGTGCGATGAATTCATTCTTCCGAATGATTTCCTCTATTTTCTCCGTATCCACATCCTTCATGAGCATCCCCTTAGGATACACATTTGCATTCTTCAGCATCTGTTCAATGTCCTTCTCATCCACAAAAAGGGATGTTTCGTCACCCTTCTTCACAATCAGTTCAACAGCCGAACACCTTTCATCTTCGTCTGGCTGCGACAAGAACAACATCGCATAAGCTACGTATGCCACCAACACCAACGAGAGCAGTGACAATACCGTAAACTTAACCGCTTTGGACATTTTCATGATGATTCCGTTTTGTTTTGAGATGTTTAACTATTAAGAATCTCAGTTATCTGAGGCACATAATTCTCTATATCTCCAGCTCCCAATGACATCAGCACATCAAAATTCTTCTGTCTGGCCACATTGAGGATATCCTCCTTGTGTATGAGGTGCTTCTCTATGCCCTGACGCAGATTGTCATAAATCAGTTTACTCGTCACACCTTCAATCGGCAATTCACGTGCCGGATAGATGTCACAAAGATAAACACAATCAAGAAGAGACAATGCTGAAGCGAACTCCTTGTAGAAGTCACGTGTCCGAGTGTAAAGATGCGGTTGGAAGATAGCCGCGATCTTCTTATCCTGATACAACTCGCGAACCGACTTCACACTCTGCTCTATCTCATTGGGGTGATGAGCATAGTCACTCAAGAACACCATCTTATCGTTCTTCACCTTGAAATCGAAGCGACGATCAACCCCCCTAAAACTCTTCATGCCCTCACGCAATTCATCATCTGTCACGCCATTCAGGATAGCCAACGCCATCGCAGCAATACCATTTTCGATGTTGATGCTAACGGGAACACCCAACTGAATGTCCCTCACCACCCCACCAGGATGCACAAAGTCAAAGACTATTTCACCTCCACCAATGCGGATATTCTCAGCATGGAAATCACCATCCTCACGAGCATATTCATAGACCTTTACGCCCTCTTGTACTTCAGCCTTCATTTCCAAACCCTTGTGAATGATCAGTGCGCCACCCGGCTGAATCAAGGTTGTGTATTTACGGAAACTATCCAAATAGGCCTCTTTCGTCCCATATATGTCCAAATGGTCTGGGTCTGTGGCCGTAATGACAGTCATGTAGGGACGCAACCAATGGAAAGAACGGTCAAACTCATCCGCTTCAATCACTACATAATCACTGTCGGAAAGGATGTAGTTCGTTCCATAGTTTTTGGAGATTCCGCCCAAGAATGCATTGCAATCCACCCTGCTCTGATGCAAGAGATGAGCAGCCATCGTCGAAGTGGTGGTTTTACCATGCGTTCCTGCCACACAAAGCCCCTTGTGCGACTGGGTCAAGAAGCCCAGCACCTGTGCACGCTTCTGGATATCAAAACCATTCTCACGGAAATAGACCATCTCCTTATGTTCAGCAGGAATAGCTGGTGTATAAACGACCAACGTACTATCCTTCTGTTTGAAGCAGGCGTCTATATCCTCCACGTTCTCCTCGTAATGAATCTTAGCCCCCTCTTCAATCAACTTTTCGGTCAACTCACTTGGAGTCTTGTCATAACCACCCACGTTATAACCTTTAGTAAGGAAATAACGCACCAAAGCGCTCATGCCAATGCCTCCTGCACCTACAAAATACACGGATTTCACCTCTTTCATCTGCATCAGTTTTGTTTGTTTCTATATTCTATGGCCAACTTATACACCTCATCGGCTATCACATCTGCCGCATCGTGCAAAGCAAGCATTTTCACATTCTCACTCAATGACTCCAGCTTCAAACTATCCACCACTGTTTTCAGCGCTATGTCTATCAACTGCTCTTTTGCATCCTTATCTTTCACCAATATAGCGGCTCCTCTCTGCGACAATGCCTGTGCATTTTTTGTCTGATGATCTTCTGCAACATTGGGCGAAGGCACCAAAATGCATGGCTTGCCCAATAAGCACAGTTCCGAGATGGAACTTGCACCTGCACGGCTCACTACAATGTCGGCTGCAGCATACGCATTATCCATACTGCTGATGAAGTCCATCACCTTCAAGTTCTCAACAGGTTCAACCTTGCTCAACTCCTCTGATATATGCTGACTGTAATACTTTCCTGTCTGCCAAATGAACTGCACATCGCTTTGACGGATATCCTCCAAATGGGCAAGCACACTTTCATTCACCGTCCTGGCACCTAAACTTCCACCCACAATCAATACGGTCTTTTTATCGGGATCCAAGCCAAAACTCTTTCGTGCATCCTCTTTCGAAATATTGTTGTCCAAAAGATTCTGACGAACGGGATTGCCTGTCATGATAATCTTGTCTGCAGGAAAGAAACGAGACATACCATCATAAGCCACACAAACCTTCTTTACCTTCTTTGCCAACGATCTATTTGTCACTCCTGCATATGAATTCTGTTCCTGAATCAAGCAAGGGATACCCATCGAATATGCTGCATTTAACGTGGGAGCAGAAGCATATCCGCCCACACCGACAGCCACTTGAGGTTGGAAATCATGGATAATCTGCTTTACCATCTTCTTACTCTTCATGAAATCCATCATCACACCTATATTCTTAGGGCTCCACAAAGGGCGCACCAAACCTCGGACCGGAAGTCCTTCAATCTTATATCCTGCAGCTGGTACACGCTGCATCTCCATACGTCCCTGCGCACCCACAAAAAGGATTTCCGCTTCAGGATGCTGCTTCTTTATTGCATTAGCTATTGACACAGCCGGAAAGATGTGGCCACCTGTTCCACCGCCACTAATAATCACTCTCAAAGGTTTATTCTGTTCCATTTTCAACATCTCACTTTCAAGATGGTATTTTATATTTGGCAAAGTTACAAATAATCAACGAATTATCAACAACAAATAGCCACAAAAAAAATCAATCAGCACATTTTTCCCCTCTTCAAATGTCCATTTGACTTTAGGACATTGCTCCGTCCGTGTAATACTCACTAGTTTCCCCATCAGCAACAGCCTCCACCACGGGGGCTTTCATCTCTTTCTTTTCTGCATAACGGCTCACACTGAGTATCACGCCTATATAGAAACTAGTGATGAGGATAGACGTACCTCCTTTACTGATTAGCGGGAGCGTTTGCCCTGTCACAGGTGCTAAACCCACAGCCACACTCATATTAACAAAGGCCTGCAAAACCATCATGATGCCGAAACCCAGCACCAGATAGGCAGGAAAGAAACTCGTACATTTTTGGGCTATTCGTCCCACACGTATCAACAACGCCAAATACAGGAATGCCACAAAGAAGGCACCAGGGATACCCATTTCTTCAATGATAATCGCATAAATGAAGTCAGACTCGGCATGCTGTAAAAAGTCGCGCTGAATGGAATTGCCTGGTCCTAACCCTATCACGTCTGAATTGGCAATAGCGATAGCAGCATACGTGGTTTGAGAGTTTTCATCATCAAAATACTTCTGCTTATCCGTTTTCTGAGCCTCTTTCACGTTCTTTTTCTCACCCAAGTGGAGTTTCCGCTCAAGACGGTGTTTCACCGTCACAACACGCTTACATCCAGGAATCTCCTGCCAAGTGGATTCAGGAACAGCAATCACTGTCATTGCGAAGACAGCACCTATGCCAAACATGACAGCCAAACCCTTAAACATCAAATCCGTCGGAACCTGTCCGATAAACATCATCACAACGACCACCAAGAAAAGCATCAAGGCTGTTGACACATTGTCAATGAAAATCAAGCCACATATCAACAAAGCGGCACCTCCCACAATGGCAAACGCCAGATAACGCTTTCCCTTGATGGCACCCACAATCTTACGTTTCTTGCCTTTTACAAATTCCTCTTTTTCCGTCTGCGTCTTGGCAAGTACCACCGCTGCTGTCATCAACAATGCGGCCTTCGCCACCTCAGAGGGCTGAAAACGTACCCCAAAGAATTCCACCCAACGGTTCGTTTCGTTTACCGTGCTACCTCCACCAAACACAGCAGCATACAACAAGAGGAGAACAGCTACAGGTAACAATATAAATGGGAGAAGCATGAACCATTTACAAGGGATACGGTGCACGAACAATATGATTACAAAACCCATCAGCAAGAATCCTGCTTGGCTCACCATAGGTGCCCAGTGATGCCCGCCTTCGAACGTCAGACGGCTCGAAGCACTATACACTTCAACCAATGAAATCATGCAGAGGAAGAAGTATATCATCCACACCCCTTTATCACCTTTGAAGAGGCTCCCTCCGAAAAGGGCGTTCACAAATTTTCCCATATATTTATTTTTCCTTCTAAAGATTCTTCACACACTCCTTGAATTGTTCCCCTCTGTCCTCCATATTTTTGAAGAGGTCAAAACTTGCACAACAAGGACTTAACAACACTGTGCTTCCAGGTTTGGCCATCTTATAGCATTCAGCCACACAGTCTTTCATACTCTTCACATCGGCTATTGGGATACCAAAACCATCAAATGCGGCATGCAGTTTCGAGTTATCGACGCCCAAGAAGACAAGGCCAATACATTTTTCCTTGACGAGGTCAAATATCTCCGAATAGTCATTACCCTTGTCTTTGCCACCAAGAATGAGCACAACTGGAGTGCGCATACTATCCAATGCATACCAACAAGCATTCACATTCGTGGCTTTAGAATCGTTGATAAACTCCACTCCACGCACCCGGCCCGCCTTCTCCAAACGATGCTCCACACCCTCAAACGTTTTGAGGCCCTCACGAATCTGTTCGTTGCTCACACCTGCCAAATCTGCTGTAATACCTGCAGCAAGAGAATTGTATAGGTTGTGCTTTCCACGCAACGCCAATTCCTCCTGTTCCATATTGAATGGTGTAGGACCTTCAATCACATACTCATCCTTATCTACATAACCAATTACGCTGTTGCTCTTGAACTCGCTAAAGGGGCAGAGACGTGCCTTGATGTTATATTTCTTCAGTTCAGCAGAGACGATGGGATCATCATACCAAAAGACGAAAGCATCTTCTGGTGTTTGGTTCTGAATGATGCGCATCTTTGAATCCACATAGTTCTGCATCTTAAAGTCATAACGATCCAAGTGATCGGGTGTGATATTCATCAGAACAGCAATGTCAGCCTTGAAGTCATACATATTGTCCAACTGGAAACTACTCAGTTCAATCACATAGTAGTCGTGCTGCTCCTCTGCCACTTGCAGTGCCAGACTTCTTCCGATATTTCCAGCCAGTCCCACATTATAGCCTGCATTCTTCAAGATATGGTAAATGAGTGAGGTAGTGGTGGTTTTACCATTACTACCCGTAATGCAAATCATCTTTGCGTTCGTGTATCTGCCTGCAAACTCAATCTCTGAAATAATCGGAATATTCTTCGCCTTGACCTTCTGTATCATCGGTGCATTCTCTGGGATGCCTGGACTCTTGATAACCTCATCGGCATTAAGAATCAGTTCCTCAGTATGATGTCCTTCCTCCCATACTATCTCATGGTTATTGAGCTGTTCCTTATACCTATCTTTAATGTTCGACATATCGCTCACAAACACATCGAAACCCTTTTTCTTTGCCAAGACTGCGGCTCCAGCCCCGCTTTCAGCCGCTCCCAATACTACAATTCTCTTCATCTTATCATTACGTTAAACTAAACTCTTATCTCTAAACTCCTTATCATATTTTTAGCATACTTGACTCGCCAAGCAACTCTTAACTCTCATCTAATCTTTAAGGTGATGATTGTGATGGCGGCAAGCAGGATTGTGACAATCCAGAAGCGTGTCGTGATCATCGATTCAAACAACAATCCATGAGGACGCTTGATGAGATATTTCACACCATCCTCCATTCTGTGACGATAATGGTCATGGAAGGGCGCACGTTTGAACACTCTCCACTTCTCTCCTCTCGCATTACCCTTCTTGGCATACGACAACTGCAAAATCACAGAAAGGCTCTCCATCAGGAAGATTCCGCACAAGATAGGCAACAACATCTCCTTATGGATGATGACAGCCGTAACTGCTATCACACCACCGATGGCAAGACTACCAGTATCGCCCATAAACACTTTGGCAGGATATGCATTGTACCACAAGAAACCCACCAGTGCACCCACAAAGGCACAAAGGAACACCAGCACTTCTTCCGTTCCTGGAATGTACATCACATTCAAGTAACTGGCAAACTGAACATGGCCACTTACGTATGCCAAAATACCTAACGTCACACCAATGATGGCTGAGTTGCCTGCACACATGCCATCCATACCATCATTCAGATTTGCCCCATTGCTGACAGCTGCAATCACGAAAGTCGTGACGAGTACAAAGAGAATCCATCCACACGCACGCTTGGTCTTACCATCCTGAATGAAAGAAAACACCTCATAATAGTCGATATTGTTACTCTTCACGAAAGGCAGTGTCGTAACCGTACTCTTTCGAGCTTCACTCATGTGATATACCTCTACCTTGTCGCCAATCTCTCGTTCCACATTCTCACGAACCACAGCATCAGGACTCAGCCACAAGGTCAGACCCACACAAATGCCAAACGCAAACTGTGCCAGCAACTTCCAACGTGGAGACAGTCCGTCTTTATTTCCTCCCAACTTGATTTTGTCATCCATAAAGCCTATGATGCCAAAAAATGCGATGGTGGCAATCAAAAGCACCATATATACATTGCTCAATTTACCGAACAACAACGCAGGCACCAACACTGCAGCCAATATTACCACACCACCCATCGAAGGCACACCTTTCTTCTGCACACCGTATGGGTCGATGGATGCATCACGTGCCTCTTCTATATGCTTTTTTCTACGCATATACTTGATGAAATACTCACCAGCCACCATCGAAATGACCAATGAAAGAATCAATGATGACAAACCTCTGAAAGACACGTAACAAAACATTCCTGCCCCAGGAATGTCCAATCCATCCAAATAATCAAACAAATCGTACAACATAATCTATCTCTGTCTAACTCTAAACTAAAAATCCAAACTTGCTGCTCTAAACTAAAAACACGCCCTCACTTCCTCTTTATCATCAAAATGGTGCTTCACGCCCTTCACATCCTGATAGTCTTCATGTCCCTTACCTGCAATCAAGATAACATCGCCACTTTTCGCCATCATGCAAGCGGTCTTGATGGCCTGCCTGCGATCCACAATAGCAATCACTTTCTTCATCTGCTCCTCATCTAAACCTGCCAACATATCATTGATGATATCTTGAGGTTCCTCAAAACGGGGGTTATCGCTGGTGATGATGACGCGGTCACTTTGTTTCACAGCCTCACGTGCCATCAACGGACGTTTTCCCTTGTCACGATTACCTCCTGCACCACAAACGGTGATGACTTGCCCCTTCCCTTCCAACACACCATGAATGGCATTCAGCACATTCTCCAATGCATCAGGGGTATGGGCATAATCGACAATGGCCGTGTAGCCCGAGGGAGAACGCAAGGCTTCGAAACGGCCATTGACCGGCTTCATGGCACTTAGTGCCACCAACACCTCCTGTTCATCCTTGCCTAACATCACAGCTGCTCCATACACAGCCAAGAGGTTGCTTACATTGAACTTTCCTATAAACTGTACGCCCACCTCTTTTCCGTTGATATTAAGGTACATGCCTTCAAAGTGGCATTCAATGATCTTTGCCTTAAAATCAGCAGGACTCTGCACGGAATAGGTCTTCACCTGCGCCTTCGTGTTCTGCACCATCACCATCCCATTCTTGTCATCTGCATTCGTGATGGCAAATGCCTCTTGGGGCAGATGATCGAAAAAGAGTTTCTTTGCTTTGATGTAGTTTTCGAAAGTCTTATGATAATCGAGGTGATCGCGTGTGATGTTGGTGAACAATCCTCCTGCGAAGGTCAACCCACCAATGCGATTCTGCACAATACTATGGCTGCTCACTTCCATAAAGGCATATTCGCAACCCGCCTCTGCCATCTGAGCCAAGAGGGCGTTCAACGTGATGGGGTCTGGAGTTGTATGATCGGTTGGAATCGCCTCGCCGTCAATGTAGTTACACACCGTTGAGAGAAGTCCCACCTTATGGCCCATATAACGAAACATCTCGTAGAGCACCGTGGCGATGGTTGTCTTGCCATTCGTTCCCGTCACACCCACCAACTTCATCTTACTCGTCGGATTATCATAGAAGGTCGTTGCCACTTGCCCAACCACCTGCTCCGTATTCTCCACCTTGATATAAGTGACCTTCTCATCCGTCTTCTCTGGAATCGTCTCACAAAGAATGGCGACAGCTCCTTTCTCCAGAGCCTTATCGATGTAGTCATGGCCATCAGCCACAGTACCTCTCACAGCGATAAAAAGATGGCCATCAGCCACTTGGCGAGAGTCAATCTGCACACCACAAATATCACGTTCCATGTCACCCTTGACTTCAAGGACGTTGAGTTTGCTCACGAGATTCTTTAGTTTCATATCTAACCAATTTTTCAATTTTCAACTTTCACTCCTCAACTAATTCAACTCCAAGGTGATGGTCTGTCCTTTCACCACCTTGCTACCACTTGCCACACTCTGTCCAACAACCTTTCCTCTGCCTTTCATCCGCACACTCATGCCACGATGACTCAAAGCATTGACAGCATCTTTCGCACCCATTCCCAATACATTGGGTACAATATCTTCATTCACTTTCATGGGTTGGAACTCCACACATGAAGAACCAGCCGATGCCAATCCCCACTCATAGCCCTGACCTCCTTCTGCTCTCAAACCGAGTTGTTCCAGCACATAACGGGCAGCCACCACATTGCCGCTCTTCACATCTGGCACATGAACTGCCGTAGAGTCTTTGGCAAGATTGATGTCAGTGGTGACATTCTTTGAATAGATGCGTTGTGCAATCTTTGAGAATACAGGACCCGCCTGACCGCCACCACTCGCCACATAGTAGGCATGACGGATAGCTACGATGCAGGTGTATTTGGGGTCTTCCGACGGGTAATAGCCGCAGAAACTCACCAAATGTTCATTATGTCCTGCCTTATAGCCGCCACCTGTTGCCACCTGAGCCGTACCCGTCTTTCCGCTCACATGGAAATAGGGGTTTCCTGCTCTCTTTCCAAGCCCCTCCTTGTCGTTTACCACACGATAGAGAATGGTTCTAATGTCATCCAACGCCTCTTGTCTGCATATATGCGGACGGATCACCTCCACAGGAAACTCTTCCACCATCTCTCCATTCTTCGAAATGCCCTTCACGAAACGGGGACGCACCAGTTTTCCGTTATTGGCAATAGCATTGTAGAAACTCACGGTACTGATAGGAGGAATCTGTGTTTCATAACCGATGGACATCCAAGCCAAAGCCGTTGCCGACCAGTTGTCCGACATACGATAACCTCCTGTATGATCCCTGTGAGGCGTACGGATATTGGGATTGGCCGCACCGTCAAAAGGCAAGCCAAGAGGGGTTCCAATGCCCACTCGGCGCAAGCCCTCCACAAACTTCTCTGGCTGGTTGTGGTAATACTTATCTATCAACTTGCTCACACCTACGTTACTGGAATACATCAGCACGTGTGGCACATCAATCGTACCATATCCTCCTCGATGCCAGTTGTGGTCTTTCATGGATGCACCATACATGTTGCAGATACCTCCACCCGTCTCCACATAGTCTGTAGGCTTGATATAACCATCATCCAATGCCACCAGAATCGAGGCTGTCTTAAACGTGGAACCAGGTTCCATCAAGGCGGCCAAAGCATAGTTTCTTGCCTCATAATATTCGCCATCATCATAACGCATCAGGTTTACGATGGCCTTCACATCACCCGTCTTCACCTCCATCAGCACCACCACACCCATCGAGGCATCCAACTCGTGCAGTTTTTCACGAAGCGCACTCTCACAGATGTCCTGCATACTCACATCGATGGTACTCACAAGGTCGTAACCATCCACGGGTTCCTTGTCGATGATGGACAGATATTTTGACAGCACTTTCTTGTTGTGCTTCTGGCCTGGTTCGCCTCTCAACAGCGAGTCATAAGCCAACTCCAGACCTGAACGTGCCGAATCTTTGGCACCATACATCTCACCCAACGTACGTCGTGCGAGTGAGCCAAAAGGCTTGTTGCGGTTGTTACGAGGTTCAATGGTCAAACCACTGGTATAGCGGTTCTTGAGATTGAAGACAGGTAATCGCATCAAGTTATTATACTGAATGAAATTCAGCACCATACGAGGTGAAACATCCCAATAACGCTTGTGTTCCTTCAGTCCCTTCTCCAAGTGGGCATAATGTTCCTCATAGGTGTAATTGGGACAGATTTCTGCCAATCCTCGACAGATGGTGTCCAGATTCGCTTCCCACATGGAGTCCTTCTCATGTACCTGCTTGGGGTCAAACACCTTGATTTTGGAACCATTGGCAGCCACAGAATCAGGAAGGCGGTCAATGCCTGACAAGAAGTCAATGTACACTTTATAATCTGGGAGGCTGCTCGCCATCAGCTGTCCATCGGCACTTAAGATATTGCCACGTGCAGCAGGCAACTGTTCAACCTTACCCACACTCACCTCACCCATCTCCTTCCATTTCCTATTCTCGACCGTCGCAGTCAGGACAGCCTGCGTGATGATGGCTATCATCACCAATGCTGCTACAACCACGATGACCGTGATGCGTGTGTTGATATATTTCTTATCAAACTTCATTGCTCTACTGCTTTTTTAGTGTCTGTATTCTCTTTCACTTCTTCTGTTTGCTTCTCGCCCTCCAACTTCTTCCCTTCCTGAGCATCCTGCTGTTCCTCCTCTTGGGGTTCATGTTCCTGGGGAGCCTGTTCTTGCAAATCCACCAGCACTTCTTCTATCACCTTCTCTTCTGTCGACTCACTTCCATCCGTTTTCTTGATAAGGAAAGGTGGAGTAATGGAATTGTGCAACAGGCTGTCGGGCGTTCCTCGAAGACTTTTCTCCACATTTGACTGTCGTGTCAAGTTCATCAATTCGCTCGACTGGGTCAGCACATTGTACTTCACCTCCTGCAAGCGACCACGCAGGCTGTCTATGAGTATGATATCTTGCTGACTATCATAACGGTTTCCCGTGTACAATATCATCAGCAAGACACAAAACATCACAAACATAATCTGCTTGATCATGAATTTACTCATCAGGAAGTCGCCACCAAGAATGGACTTGACCGAAATATCACCCAGATTGTCATCGTCTTCATTGGTGAACTTTCGGATAGCCTCTATCGCTTCCTGTTCCTCTGTTTTCAGTTCATCATCAGCCCCTAAGTCATTTGGAGGAGTCATCTTCGACTCTTCCAATTCTAATTTCTGTTTTTCTTCCTTTTTCGACATACTACTTCTTTGGGCTTCTTCTTAAAAACTTTCCTTTAAAATAAATAATGTGTAACTCACTTTATCGCCTATGCTCGGCGTGGATATATTCTTTCTAATTTTCAGATTCTCTCTGCTATTCTCAGTTTGGCGCTTCTGCTTCGTGGATTCGATGCCAGTTCCTCGTCACTTGGCACAATGATCTGACGGTTCACCAAACGGTATGGAGTGTTCACTCTGCCGAAGAAATCCTTGTCATCCTCTCCTTCCACATTACCCGTCTTCATCAAGTTCTTCACAATTCGGTCTTCAAGGGAATGGTAAGTAATCACCACCAATCTGCCACCTGGCCTCAACATCTCAGTCGCACTCTTCAGCATTTCCCTTAAGGCTTCCATCTCATGATTCACCTCTATCCGCAATGCCTGAAACACCTTCGCCAAATCCTTCTTTTCCCTCTCATTGCGAAAAAACGGTTTTACAATCTCCAAAAAATCGCCTATCGTCTCCACATGCTTCGCCTGCCTTGCCTTCACTATGGCGGAGGCTATCTTTCGGCTCTGCTTCAATTCGCCATATAGATAGAAAACATCTGCCAACTGCTTCTCATCATACGTATTCACCACATCCGCCGCAGTCTTGCCTGCCCGCTGATTCATCCGCATATCCAAATTCCCTTCAAAACGGAAGGAGAAACCCCGTTCACTATCATCAAAATGGTGAGAACTCACGCCTAAATCTGCCAACAATCCATCAATCTGCCCCACCCCATGATATTTGAGAAAGTTCTTCAAGAAACGGAAATTACTCCTCACAAATGTAAATTTCTCCCTATCCAATCCCTCCGCGTTCTTCTCCGCATCAGCATCCTGATCAAAACCATATAGATGTCCGTCGGCATCCAGTCTCGACATGATTTCCCTGCTATGTCCACCGCCTCCAAAAGTCACATCCACGTAAACGCCTCCCTTGCCGATGTTCAATCCATCCACACTTTCCTTCAGCAACACTGGCACGTGATATGTCAACCCTTGTTCAAACATCCTGCTCTAGGTTTCAATGTCCAACTGTCAACCCTCAATTGTCAACCTTCCCAAACGCCTCTTCCATCTCATGGCCAAGGTCATCCGTACTGCTCATCAACTCCTCCAATGCCTGTTTACTCCAAATCTCGATTCTATCGACCATCGCCAAGAAGCGCACTTCGCTCTCGATGCCAGCATATTGCAACTTCCTTTTCGAGATGAGCAAACGGCCATTGCTGTCCAACTCAATCGGTTCAGCATCCGCCTCAAACTTTCTCAGCATCATCTGCTGCTTGCTGTTCCACTGGTTCACCTGAGCACGCAGGCTGTCCAACTGAGCATTCCATACTGATTCAGGATAGAGGACCAAACACTTCTGGAACACATCGCTGCGCAACACGAGATTTTTCTCGCCTTCCGCATCGAGTATCTTCCTGAACGGCGCCGGCAAGAATGCCCTGCCCTTCGCGTCAGTTTTTGCTCCGTAGTCACCTATAAATCGCATAGTCATTTTTCGCTCTGATGTGTACTGATTTTCAACCAATTTTGATTTCAGCCAATAAATAATGTGCAAATATACACAAATTCCCCACAATTCCCCACATTTTATTAATATTTTTTCAAAAAAGTTATTAACACACATGTTGATAACTATACAATTTACTGACTATCCATAAGATAGCTATTTTGGTTATCTGGTGGGGGAACCTATTTTTGTAAGCCCGACTTTACAATCGCGTCCATTTGCCATAGAAAAGGTACAACAATGCCGTTGTATTAAATTGCCGACGGCAAAGCATCAAAGAGCCGACGGCAATCCATTGCTTTGCCGTCGGCAAAAGGCAAGAGAGCCGACGGCAGTCTTATGAAGGCTTCGGCTTCTGAAAGCACGGTTATGCTTTCTTTGCTGATTTTCCTTCCAGAAAGCTATGATTCCTTTTATGGAGATACACAAATGATTTGCAGGAAAAACACAAAGAAAAACAAAAAACTTTTTCTTTCATTTTGTATTGTATTCGATTTGTATTAACTTTGCAAACGGAAATCCATTTACATTTATAATATCTAAAACTACAAACGTATGAAAAAGAACATTTTGAATCTCGCTGTCCTCGTTGCAGCACTCGCATTCGCACTGCCTTCTCAGGCACAAATCAAATTTGGTATTAAGACCGGTTTGAACGTGAACAGTTTCAGCGTGAAGAACCTCCCCGGCAATGTAGACAAGAAGAATAGAAACGGTTTCTTTGCTGGTGTGACAGCAGATGTAACCGTTCCCATCGTAGGTCTGGGTGCTGACATTTCATTGCTCTATGACAATCGTTGCATTGGATTGGGAGGTGTCACAGAATATGAAGATTATTACGAGGGTGTACCAGAAGTGACAAGTTCATCTTACACGAAAACCCACAAGACATTCCACTACATCTCTTTGCCCATCAACGCAAAATATACCGTCGGGCTTAGTAGCCTTGCAAGCGTGTATGTCGCTACAGGTCCTCAGTTCTCTTGGAACATTGGCGACCGTCACTGGAGCATGGGGGACTGGGATGATGGTTGGGAACTGAAAAGCTCTCAATTCAGTTGGAACGTTGGTTGCGGTGCCACCGTACTGAGCCACGTACGCGTGGGCTACAACTACAATATTGCATTGGGCAATACGGCTGAAATCAGGATTGAAGATGAGGCACAGAAATTAGTGAAGGGTAAACTCAAGAACAACACTCACCAGATTTCTCTGACTTACCTGTTCTAATGGATGTTTGCTGACATCACACTCCCTATACCATTCGACAGCTTCACATACCTCGTACCCTCTGACATGGAGGCTCGAGTGATGCGAGGCTGTCGAGTTGTTGTGTCCTTGGGCAAGAACAAAATCTATACGGGTGTGGTGCTGCGTACCCACGACAATGCCCCACAAGGAGTGGAAATCAAAGCCATCATGGAAGTGCTTGACGACCACCCCGTTGTGAACGAGCAGCAGTTTAAGTTCTGGCAATGGATTGCCAACTATTATCTCTGTCCACTGGGTGATGTGATGAAAGCTGCCCTACCTGGTGCCATGAAACCTACTGACGAAAAGGCATTGAAGGAATCCACACGCAAAAGGAAAGGCAGCAAAGCAGACTGCCAGGTTTCAAATGTCAGATGCCCAATATCAATTCTCAACCCAGCCCAGCAGACGGCAATGGACGAGATTGAGGCATCCTTCTTGACCAAGAATGTCACCCTCCTGCATGGCGTCACCTCATCAGGCAAGACAGAAATTTACATCCAACTCATCAGCAAGTACTTACAGCAAGGAAAGCAAGTGCTTTACTTGCTTCCAGAAATTGCCTTGACCACCCAAATCACAGAACGCCTGCGACGTGTGTTTGGCGACCAAATGGGCGTCTATCACTCCAAATTTACAGATGTCCAACGTCTCGACGTGTATAAACGCCAGGCCTCTTCCTTACCCTATCAGTTGATTTTGGGTGTCCGTTCCAGCATTTTCCTGCCTTTCCAGAATTTGGGTCTTGTCATCGTCGATGAGGAACATGAGCAGAGTTACAAGCAGCAGGAACCAGCTCCACGCTATCATGCCCGTAACGCAGGCATCATGCTGGCTCACATGTTTGGCGCCAAGACCTTGCTTGGCACAGCAACTCCCTCTTTTGAGGTCTATCATTGGGCACACAAAGACCGCTATGGGTATGTGCAGCTCACACAACGTTATCGTGACATGCAACTACCTTCCATTGAAGTGGTTGACATCAAAGAGGCTAAGCGTAAAAAACAGATGAAGGGTGTCTTCTCGCCTCGACTTATCGACGTGATGCATACAGCCCTTGAACGCAAGGAGCAGATCATCCTCTTCCAAAACCGGCGTGGATTCTCCTCGTTCATCGAGTGCAAAACTTGCGGATGGGTGCCCCGCTGTCCCCACTGCGACGTCACGCTAACCCTCCACAAAAAGACCTCCACCCTCACCTGTCACTATTGCGGCTATACCACCTCCATCCCTGAACGCTGCCCTGCCTGCGAGGAAGACAAGTTCATCGACATCGGCACAGGTACGGAGAAAATCGAGGAACAGATTGCCCAACTCTTTCCTGACGCCACTACCCTACGCATGGACCTCGACACAGCCAAGACCCGTGCTCAATACGAACGCATCATCAACGACTTCTCCACCCATCAGGCCGATATCCTCATCGGCACCCAGATGGTGACCAAGGGACTCGACTTCGACCATGTGTCTGTAGTGGGTATCCTCGATGCTGACACCATGCTCAACCTGCCTGATTTCCGCAGTTATGAGCGCACCTTCCAGACCCTTAGTCAGGTGGCAGGACGTGCAGGACGCAACAACACGACAGGTCACGTCATCCTTCAAACACGCTCTGCCGACAGCGACATCATCCGCCAAATCACCCAAAATGACTATTGGCAGATGTTCTACACACAGATGACAGAACGACAGACGTTCCACTACCCACCCTTCCGACGCCTAATCTACGTCTATCTGCGCCACAAAGACGACCATCTGCTTGACCATTTGGCCGATGACATGGCTCAGCGACTTCGTGCCGTCTTTGGCGAACGCGTTTTAGGCCCCGACCGACCTCCCATTGCACGCATCCAGTCCCTCTACATCCGCAAAATCATGCTCAAGATGGAGCAGAATGCCTCCACTGAGAAAGTGAGGCAAAACCTCATATCCATCCAGCAACAGATACTGGCTCTGCCAGTGGCAAAAAACCTGAATATCTACTACGACGTTGACCCACTATAAGCTGACACACACCCGTTTTTGCACTCTTTTCGCCCATTTGAGCAATAAAAACACACATATTCTATTGTGGAACGGAAAAAATGTCGTACCTTTGCAACCGTTTCTATTTTGCCTTATTACAAGACCAATCCATAAAGGAAACATACAATCAAAAACAATCAATAAATTAACTTATGAGTTTGAAAATCATTGTACTCGCAAAGCAGGTACCAGACACGCGCAACGTCGGTCCTGATGCGATGACTCCGGAGGGTACAGTGAACCGTGCAGCTCTGCCTGCAGTGTTCAACCCTGAGGACTTGAACGCCCTTGAACAGGCATTGCGCCTGAAGGACGCTAACCCTGGTTCCACCATCACCATGCTTACCATGGGTCTGCCCAAGGCTGCTGAAGTGCTGAAGGAGGGTATCTATCGTGGTGCCGATGAGGGCATCTTGATTTCAGACCGTCCACTTGGCGGCGCCGACACCCTTGCCACTTCCTACACGCTGGCTCAGGCCATCAAGAAAGTGGGCGACTATGACATCATCCTCTGCGGACGTCAAGCTATTGACGGTGATACTGCACAGGTAGGTCCACAGGTGGCAGAGAAGTTGGGACTTACCCAAATTACTTACACGGAGGAGATTCTTTCTCTTGACAAGGAAGCCAAGAAGATTGTGGCTAAGCGTCACATCGACGGTGGTGTGGAGACCGTAGAGGGTCCTCTGCCTATCGTAGTGACCGTGAACGGTTCTGCTGCTCCTTGCCGTGTGCGCAACGTGAAGCGCGTGTGGGCCAACAAGAACCGCGAGTTCACCACTTGGGGTGCCGCTGACATTGAGGCCGACCCAGCACAGATTGGTAAGGCTGGTTCGCCTACCAACGTGAAGGCCGTGAAGAGCATTGTCTTCAAAGCGAAAGAAAACAAGACACTCACTTCCAGCGATGCAGACGTGGAGAGTCTGATTGTTGAACTTATGGAAAGCAACACCATCGGATAATCATGAATAACGTATTTGTATATTGTGAACTTGAAGGCAACAAGGTTGCTGACGTAAGTTTGGAGCTTTGCACCAAGGGTCGCAA
>CADCQH010000090.1 GCA_902803605.1 uncultured Bacteroidales bacterium
ATTTTGTATAATGGCGAACTTCTGGCCGTTGACTCGGACAACCCAGAGGATGTGGTGACGATGAAGGGTTATCGTGCATACTTCAAGGTGGTGGATGATTCTGCAGCTGGATCACGTGTTCTTTCAATGAACTTCGATGGCGGCGAGGCAGATGACATCGTTGAAGTTGATAGCGAGAAGGTGGCAGACGGCATCATCTACAACCTGGCAGGTCAGCCTGTAGGTCCTGACTACAAGGGTGTCGCCATCATCAACGGCAAGACGGTGCTGCTGAAGTAATGGCATTCGCTTAGTGACAGTAAAAGATGTTTAATTTTAATAAGGATAAGATTATGAAGAAAGAATATATTGCTCCAATCATGGAGATGGCCGACATGGATTCAGCCGAGCTTATTTGTACTTCCCCACTCAAGACGGCAGGTGGTCCCTTCAGCGGCGAAAAAAGTGGCAGCAACTCAGGTTTGGGTGCAATAAGCGCTGACTCCAGAGGATTAGATTTCGACGACGATGACAATGGCAGTAGCATTTGGGATTTCTAACCCAATATGTGAAGTGATGGGAGGCTCTTGCAATCATGCAGGAGCCTCCTTTTTTGTGTGATGGCGAAAAAAAGGGTCTATCCTTTTGTTATGTGCTCATTTATTCGTACCTTTGTACCCGATTTAAAAGAAACACAAATATTTAAGGTAAAAATATGAACATTTCATTAGAGAACATTGACAAGGTGAACGCGGTGATGACAGCCGTCGTAGAACCTGCCGACTATACGGAGAAGTATGAGAAGGCTATCAAGGACGCAAAGAAGAAAATGAACATGCCTGGCTTCCGTCCTGGTATGGTGCCAGTAGGACTGATCAAGAAGCAGTTTGGCGAAAGCATCCTCGCTGAGGAGGTGAACAAGATTCTTCAGGATGGCCTTTTCGGTTATATTCGTGAGAATAAGGTGAACATGTTGGGCGAACCCCTGCCTACTGAGGACAACAATAAGGTCGTTCTGAAGGAAGGCGAGTCGTTCACCTTCAAGTTCGAATTGGCCATTGCTCCTGAGTTTGAGGTGTCTCTGACGAAGAAGGACAAGATTGACTACTTCAACGTGAATGTGTCTGACGAGATGGTGCAGAACCAGGTGGACATGTACCGTCAGCGTGGCGGCAAGTATGAGCAGGTGGATTCATACGAGGACAACGACATGATCAAGGGTGTCATCACAGAGTTGGATGTGGAGAATCCCGTGACGGCTGAAGGCGTGGTGATGCTGCCTAAGTATTTCAAGAACGATGACCAGAAGAAACTCTTCGATGGTGTGAAGAAGAACGACATCGTGACCTTCAACCCATCTGTGGCATACGACAATAACGAAGCTGAACTGACCTCTCTGCTGAAGGTGGAGAAGGCCGATGCACTGAACCACAAGGGCGAGTTCAACTTCCAGATTACAGAAATCACCCGTTTCGTGCTGGGTCCTGTTGACCAGGAACTGTTCGATACCGTGTTCCCTGGCGGCGAAGTGAAGAGCGAGGATGAGTTCCGTGCCCGTGTGAAGACACTCATCAGCGACCAGTTCAAGAAGGACAGCGACTACAAGTTCCTGCTCGATGTGCGCAAGTATGTGACGGAGAAGATTGGCAAGCTGGAGTTCCCAGAGGAGAAGCTGAAGAAGATTCTCTTGGCCAACACGGGCGACCAGGCAAAGGTGGACGCTCAGTTCGACAAGAGCATCGAGGAACTGACCTGGCACCTCATCAAGGAGAAACTCGTGGAGCAGAACGAGGTGAAGGTAGAGGATGAAGATGTGAAGGAGATGGCGAAGGAAGTGACCCGTATGCAGTTTGCTCAGTATGGTATGCTGAACATCCCAGATGAGTATCTTGAGAACTCTGTGAAGGAGATGCTGAAGAAGCGTGAGACGGTGGACAACCTCATCGACCGCTGCATCGAGGTGAAGCTGGGCGTTGCCATCAAGGAGAAGGTGACCCTGAACGAGAAGACGGTGAGCGCTGAGGAGTTCAACAAATCTTTTGAGCAGTGATTGAAACAAGAATAAAAAATTAGTGAAAAAAAGTGGTAAGAATTTTGGTTCTTGCCACTTTTTTCGTAACTTCGCAATTCAAAACGATATAAACACACGCATTTTATGATGAATGACTTTCAGAAATATGCTACTAAGCATTTGGGAATGAGCAGTATGGTGCTTGATGACGTCATCAAATCTCAAGCAGGTTATTTGAATCCCTACATTTTGGAAGAAAGGCAGTTGAATGTCACTCAACTGGATGTTTTTTCCCGTTTGATGATGGACAGAATCATTTTTCTGGGTACGGAGGTGAATGATTATACGGCCAACGTGCTGCAGGCGCAGATGCTGTACTTGGACAGTGTGGACAATGCCAAGGACATCAGCATCTACATCAACTCGCCTGGTGGTAGCGTGTATGCAGGATTGGGCATTTACGACACGATGCAATTTGTCAACAGCGATATTCAAACCATCTGCACGGGTATGGCGGCTTCGATGGCTGCTGTGCTGCTGGTGGCAGGCAAGGAGGGCAAGCGCAGCGCTCTGCCTCACAGCCGTATCATGATTCATCAGCCGATGGGTGGTGCGCAGGGTCAGGCCAGCGACATCGAGATTACTGCACGTGAGATTCAGAAGTTGAAGAAGGAACTCTACACCATCATCAGCGACCACAGCCACCAGCCTTTCGACAAGGTGTGGGCAGACAGTGACCGTGACTACTGGATGACCGCTGAGGAGGCTAAGGAGTATGGCATGGTGGATGAAGTGCTGGTGAGGAAGGGTTGACGATTTGCAGCCCTAAATCCTAAACGATGTCAGGGTTAATATTTACACATTATTTATAATAAGGAAGATTAGGATTTATAATTAGTAAGAATTGGTGGCAAAAATGAATAAGTGCTCGTTCTGTGGCCGTACGGAGAGAGAGGTCGGCATGTTGATTTATGGCCTCAGTGGCTATATTTGTGAGGATTGCGTGGATCAGGCGAGCAGAATCGTGAAGGAGGCTCGGATAAAGAGCAGCAAGGACAAGAAGTTGACAGACTTGCCTAAGCCTCAGGAAATCAAGGCGTATCTGGACAAGTATGTGATAGGTCAGGATGCCGCCAAGGTGGCACTCTCTGTGGCTGTCTATAACCACTATAAGCGTTTGAACCATCAGGGGGAAACGGATGATGTGGAACTGGAGAAGTCCAACATCATTATGGTGGGCAGCACGGGTACGGGCAAGACCCTGTTGGCCAAGACGATTGCGAAGATGCTTCTGGTGCCTTTTGCCATCGTCGATGCGACGGTGCTGACCGAAGCCGGTTATGTGGGCGAGGATGTGGAAAGCCTTCTGGCACGCCTGTTGCAGGCTGCTGACGGTGATGTGAAGCAGGCAGAGAAGGGTATTGTGTTCATTGACGAGATAGACAAGATAGCCCGCAAGGGTGATAACCCCAGCATCACACGTGATGTGAGTGGCGAGGGTGTGCAGCAGGGCTTGCTGAAGCTGCTGGAGGGTAGTGTGGTGAATGTGCCGCCTCAGGGGGGCAGAAAGCACCCTGAACAGCAGTTCATCCAAGTCGATACGAGGAACATCCTCTTCATCTGTGGCGGTGCCTTCGACGGCATAGAGAAGCGCATTGCCCAGCGTCTGAACACTCATGTGGTGGGCTTCGACGCTTCAAGGAATGTGGCCAAGCTCGACAAGTCAAACATGATGCAGTACATCGCCCCAATGGACTTGAAG